>DOPG01000068.1 GCA_003513555.1 Rhodopirellula sp.
GTTGTTTTTGTGGCGGGTATGATGGGATTAGCCACGGTCGTCATCGGCGAATTTTTCGCCTACCGCCGTCAAATCGCGGTGCGCACGCTTGCTAAACGCATGTCGTTGTCTTTCTCGGCTGAGTCTGATCCGTCGCTGGAGATGCAAATCAAGCATCTGGTGATTGGCAAAGGAAGCCAATTCAACGTGATCGTTGAAAATGTGATTCACGGTCACTATCGAGGAATGCAATTGGTGATGGCCGACTCACTGTTTGTCTTTGATCGAGGCGAGGACGCAGACAGGGAAGAGAAGACCATTTGGTTTTTTAACGAAATGGTGGCGTTGTATCCCCGGTTCCAAATCCTGCCACGAACGGATGCAAACGCAGGAAAAAACAAGAACGAGGGTGACCTCTCACATTTTCCAGCTTTTTCAAAGATCTACGCGGTCCAAAGTGATGAGCAGGACGCGGTCCAGCAGATCCTGAACAGTGAATTTTGCGGCTATTTCCGATCACGTCACAACTGGCAGGTTCATGCGGATGGTTCACGAATTGCGTTTGTTCGCGATGGGAAACTCGCTGTTGATGACTGGCAGATGTATCTCCGGGATGCCATCGGGGCCGTCAGATTGTTGGATACGTCACTTGAGGAATTACTTGGCCGACAAATGCCGATTGAAAATCGGACTGGACGGGATACTGAGACGCTGCCTTCTGATGGAGTTCGTGCCCGCTTGTGGGGGGCGGACACGGAAGCGAGGGGGGAGATCGATCGTGAAGCCAAACCGATAGCGGGCCGTCGAAACTCTTTGACTGACCAAGCCGCACATGTCGAGAATGTCACACCTCGCGCAGCAGAAGTATTGGAGTTTGAAAGAAAAGAAACTGTTGGCGCGTTTGCTGCAATTGATTCGTTGGTCGACTCAGCAAGTCAGAAGGCCCTTCGCTACCATGAAATCTCCGACTTCATGCAGCATTTACCGCCTCGGGCGATCCCCAGCCTGCTTTGGAATGAGAATGTGCCGCGTGTTCCATTTGTTTTCTGGTTCATGTCTTTTCCGATGATTGTGCTTGGTCTTGTGGCAATCATGTGGGGCATGCTGCACGCTGGCGGGATGATCATAGCTGGGCATGAGGTTCTTCTTGTGTTGGGTGCTGTTAATCTGCTTCCTGTTTGCGCGATGTGGGGGGGGTTCTACCGCAGGCGTCGGGTTTACTTGCAGATACTTCGAGAAGGAGTGCTCGCAACGGCAACCGTACGAAGTCGCTACTCGACCGTTGATTACGGCATTGAAGACTGGCTCACGTGCAAGCATACGGTTGACGTGCATTTTTTGGCTGGTGAGGAATCCGTCAATGGGAAGGCCACGGTGAAGGGCATGCAGATGAAAACTTTACAACGATGCCTCGATGACGGAACGCCATTGTACGTTCTTTATCTTAAGGATCGGCCAGAGACATTTTGTTTGTCAACGCAACTGGCGAGTAGGCGGTTTTCTGAATGAAGCAAGTTTTTTGCCGGAGTACTATGTGTTTTTGAAATTGTGTTGAAGCCGGGTGAAAATGCTGTTGCTTTTCGTTGTGCACGCTTCGAATCGATTCCGGCCGTCGGGGCAACCGATGAGTTTTTCCATGGCTGTCCGACTGCGGCCTTAGTTCCAATCCTGAAAATTCAGTTGAGTGAGCTGCCGTGCTGGTGCTTGCCGGGACTCTTCAGAATCATTATTTGATTCGAAGCGTTTTCCGTGACCAGAAGATGCCTTCATCATTTGTGAGTTTCAGGCGTAGTAAAAGTGTGTCTTGATGGTCAGTAGTGGGTAAGGTTATTTCGTTTGGGCCATTTGTGATTTTCGGCAGATCTATTTGGTGTTGCCATTGGTCAGTGAATGTCAAAGCTTCCTTGTCCCCATAGTAAAGCGTTGCCGTTGGATTGTTGCCGGCGTTGCGAACCGAGAAGGAAATCGTTTGCGGTTTCCTTATTTGAGTGGCTTCAGTGAATTCGATTGACGAGGGTGTACGGTTAAGATCCTTGATGTCTTGCTCAGTTAGATAGGATGGTCTCGAGGTCTGTTGGGCGAGTTGAATGGCGGGGGGAGCGGGGGGTTTGCGGAATGGCCAACCCCCGGTTTGTAAAAAGAACCAGCCATCATCGGTGACACCACGATCGGTATGGGTTAATCCGTTTTCCTTGTTGACGTTACCGGTCGCCATGCGGTCCAGCGAGTACCATTTGCCACTGTTGTCCATGCACCAACCGCGGTATCTCATGGTTCTGGTGTAGGCTCCTGTGCGCTGAACAGATGCTCGTCCCGGCACTTCGACAAAGCTTCCTACCCAAAGTGACTTCAGCGGCTTGCCGTTGTTGTATTTGTTACCAATGCCGAATAGACGCCACCGTTTTTCATCATTTGCATAGAAGTAGCTGTAGTAGGTGTCGTAAGGTGTTCCAGGTTCGACACGCAAAGCAAGTGCTTGTCGTTGACCCTGCCGACCAGCTAATGGCTCCCAGTTGCGGATTTTGACGCCGGTTCCCTCATGGGAAAAACCGCCGAGAGTCGCGTTGCGGTTGCCGGCGGCCAGCAGGTGGGACAGTTGCTCGATCGGGGGAGCCTTTTTGCCACGACCAAAGGACCACATCGAAAAGTTGAATCCCGAATTCACTTTGCCATTGGCTTGCCACGTTGGGCCGTAGTAGCCAAACGGAGTTGTGATCGGACTGTAGAAAGGGAGTTCCCCCGGTACAGCATCCATCTCCATCACCCAAAGTGTGATCGGGCCATCATGTGGTTCTGATGATGTGAACTTGGTGTGTGCGGCAGCGGGACGCCAGCGTTTTCTTAGGACCGCGGCTTTTTTAAGGCACGGGCTTGATAATTCAATCGCCAAAACACGACAGTCTGGAGAAGCCTGCTTGCTGATGAGTTGAAGTGTGACAAAACCTCGTTTTTCGGCGCGCAAGCGGCCAGTGATGGCTTGTGTCTTTGCTTTTTTGTTTGCAGTAAAAACAGCGGAGGATTGACCCATTCGGATTTCAAATTTCGCTGAATGTTCGCCAGCATCACACACGACTCGGAAGTGACAATCGCCCTCCTGTTCTAGAAACAGCCCCCACTCGGCAACGTCTCCAGTGTCCCATTTTCCGATCGCCGAAAATGATTCGCTTTTATTGAGATCCGCAATATCACCTGTGTTCGGCTTTTCGTTTTTTTTCTGTGGCAGGCAAGTCAGGCCAAGCCTTGGAAAGAAACAATTATTGCCCGTAAGCACCAACGTGCTGTCTTGGGTTCGTTGGGCCATGTAGAGCTGGTCGTCTTTCCCCGGAACGTCGATCCAGCTGAGAGGAGAAGCCTGTTGGCCAACGTTGGAGGCAGTTCCTTCATCTGCTGTGTGTTGTGCCAGAGAGTGGGCTGCAAACGTGAAGCTGAGAGTCAAGAATAGGGCCACGAGCCTGTGTCGTAAGCCGAAGCGTTTTAAGAGGGCCATAAGCAGGAAATTCCTGATGCGGTATCGTCAAGTGGTCAACATCGGTGGGGGCATGGGGAAGATTTCATTTGCCCAGCCAACGGCAGGCGTTTTGCAGCACCTGAATCATTTCGGGTTGCTTGTACACCGGGTAGGTTTCGTGCCCGGGGCGGAAGTAAAAGACTTTGCCTTGACCGATGTTCCAGACCATGCCACTGCGGAAACGTTCGCCTTTGGTCCATGTCTCTTCGAAGATAACTTCATCCGGTTGTGGGACATGGAATGGTTCATTGTACATCTCTGTTTTGGGAACCTGAAAATTTCGGGGCAAGCCTTTGCTGATCGGGTGGTTGGGCGATTGCACGGTGAGGTGCCCAGGTTCGCCATCAGGTCGATAGTCGGGGAAACAGCACCAAGGCAAATGCACAATGGCTTGAAATTGGTTCTGGTTTTTTTTATAGCCGAAATAGGATGGTGTGAGGTTGCTGCCGTGGATGGGGACGGTGCGTTCACGGGGTGGCTTGACGGATTCAATCAGGAACTCGCCCTTCCAGCCGTTCTGCTGGAAGTGCTGCTTGGCGTCTTCGATGCTACGCCAGTTCATTGCCTCGATAAAAGGGCGAGCCCAGTGAGCCGAGTGCAAAGCAATCAGGTCCAGTTTGCCTTCTCGTATGTAATCGACGATCAGACGTGCTTTCTCTTCGGGAACCTCGCTCTGTCGAACGTGTCCCCACCAGATGATCACATCAGCCCATTCCAGATTACCTGCCGTGAGGCCATGGTCCGCATCATCTAGCGCGACTGAACGAACTTCAAACTCGGAGGTTTGTTCTGTCAGGCGTTTTGCGATTTCGTTGCCCAAGAAATCCTTGTAAGCGACGGCTTGTTTGGGTTGGCGTTCATCCCAGATAAGCACGTGAATTGTTTTCGTGCTTTTGGCCTGTCCAGAAACTGTCAATAGCGGTGTCAAGCAAAAGACAGCGAACAATGTTGCAGTGATGTTTTTCATGAAGTGATTTGTTGATGGCTGAGGCTGTGAGTGGGAGGGAAGCCGCTGTTATACCAGAGTCGTCATTTCCATTTCAGTGAATTGTGCAGGGCCGGTCACGTGCTTGGGCAGTCTAAAGAGTGGACGGCGGATGGTTGAGTGGCTAATTGGCTTCGCTTCGAAAAATGCAGTTTGTTTTTGATCTTGCGGAACCTCTCTGTTTAGATGGTGTTTTTGTTTCTATGCATCGGAAGTTGAATTGGATGTTCCGGCGTGCACCGATATCGGCGGGCTGCAGGATGATTGCTTAAGCCTCTCGACAGCGGGGGCATATTGGAGCTATATCAAGCTCTTGAATTACGAAACAATGGAATTAGAAATCGTGGTAAATCGCATGCTGGTTATGGGGATGGCG
>DOPG01000234.1:0-382 GCA_003513555.1 Rhodopirellula sp.
AGCGTGGATTAGTAAATCTCTTGCTTGTGATTGTTCTGATCGGTCTGATGAAATCCAGAGGCGAGGCTCAGGATTCCGAGCCCCAGGGTGTGAAGTTGCCTGAAGTTCGGGTGACGAATGTGCGCCGAGTATTCCATAATGGTGAGCACAATGCCTTTACTGATTTGATTCGCTTTCAAGGTCGCTATTTTTTGACCTTTCGAAGTTGTCCTGATGGGCACATGGTGCACCCCACTGCATCAATCATCATTCTTTCCAGCAAGGATTTGAAAAAGTGGGAACAGGTGCATCAGTTTTCGGTGCCGATGCGAGATACCCGAGACCCACACTTTCTGGATTTCAAAGGTCAATTGTTTGTGTATACAGGTACGTGGTACAGCGG
>DOPG01000234.1:667-17448 GCA_003513555.1 Rhodopirellula sp.
GCCTGGTCCGGGGACGGCAAGCAATGGCACAGCCCCGTTATGTTGGAGGGGACATTTGGACATTACATCTGGAAAGCAGCCGAGCACAACGGCAAAGCCTACCTTTGTGGTCGACGTAAACACCAATTTGATGTTCGACCACGTGGCGAGGGACCCGAGGTCGAGTCCGCCATGTTGGTAAGCGAGGACGGTCTGGTTTGGAAAACAGCAGCTTTGTTTCAGGAACAGCGCGGCGATGAAACGGTGTTCCAGTTTCAAGCTGATGGCAGTGTCCTGGCGATTGGACGACGGGGTAGTGACAAAGCCCAGATACTACGCTCAAAGTCACCGTACCAGCAATGGCAACGCAAAGAACTGGATCGTTACATCGGTGGGCCAATGTTAGTGCGTTGGGGAAATCATTGGGTTGTGGGGGGGCGACGAAATACCGATCGAGGCCCCAAGACCTCAATGTGCTGGCTTGTGGGAGATGAGTTGCACGAATTCGCAGAGTTGCCGAGTGGTGGAGATAATTCCTACCCTGCTCTGTTGCCACTCTCTTCCACTCAGGCGGTCATGTCGTGGTATTCAACTCACGAGAAAGATGCCGAGGGAAAATCCATTACCGCCATTTACATGGCGGATCTCGAAGTTATCACTCAGTGAACTTGCAGGATTGCGAGAACGCGCAGCGTGCAGCGGCGTCAGACGCCGCGTGCCTGATGGCTGATCCAAGGTGGTCTGCTGAGCGGTGCTGATGAACAAAGTGGAGGACGAAAGGAAGACAAGTCAAGCCATGCTTGATCAGTAGCGTGATGTTGTCGGGTCCGGTGGTTCCTTGAGTCGCTCAGGCATCACGCAAGCGTTCCAATCCGGTTCGGGCTGCTCCTGCGTCAGAACCGACGGCCAGAAAGTTGAAACCCTGCTCAAGGTGCTGTTGGGCCTTGACCTCGTTGCTCAGTATTCCAACTGCTGTTCCTTGTTCTTGACAGGCGTTCAAGATCTTCTCAAGAGCAGCCAGTAAATCAGGATGCTCAAATTGTTTGGGGCAACCGAGGTTGTAACTCAGGTCCAGTGGTCCCACAAACACGACATCGACGCCGTCAACAGCCGCGATCTGGTCAACGTTGCTGACGCCTTCGGCGGTTTCAATCTGCACGATGACGGTGGTGTGTTCCTGTACCTTGGCGTGGTACTCGTCCATCGAGAGTCCAAAATCGGTGGCGATGGTGGAACTGGCCACTCCACGACAACCGTGGGGAGGATAACGGGTGTAGGCCACTGCTTGGGTGGCTTCCTGAGCCGTACTGATGTACGGCACCATGACGCCCGCTGCACCCAAATCCAACGCTCGTTTGATGCAGTCTTGATCATTCGAGACCACTCGCACGATCGGGACACAGGGTGTGCCTTCGACAGCCAACAGCATGGATTGCAGTCCCGCCTCACTGCAGGCACCATGTTCCAGGTCAATCAGGACCCAGTCAAAATCGAGGTGGGCGGCCATTCGAGCCAGTAACGGCGACCCAAGACTGAGGAACGTCCCACGCAGGGGTGTTTGTAGCCTCGTTTTGTCAATCCAGTTAAAACTCATGTGTTACCAATGGGTTAGGAAGTCACTTTGCTTTTTCAATCAGAAAATCCACCAGCTCCTGGCACTGGAAAAAACCGGGCCAGAAGTTGTGCCCCTGTCCGTCGATCTTGATCACTTTGATCAAGTCACCTGCATCATTGGATTGGTAGATTTTTTCGAGTGCGGCTGAGTTCTCAGCCAGCGGCACGACTTGGTCGTCTCTACCATGGATGATCAGCACGGGTACGCGTGCCTTTGCAAGTTTGTCTGCTCGCTTGATCGGATTGAATTGTGCCTGCTGCGTCTGGAGCTGCTCGGCTGAAATGCCGTAGGCTGATGCGGCACGCTTGATTCCCGGATAGGTCGTGTAGTCGTAGACCGGGTAGATTCCCCCAATTGCTGCAACCCGATCGGGGTGATTGACCGCCCAACTGCTGACCCAAAGTCCACCTCGGCTGCGTCCCAGCATGGCTGGTTTTTTTGAGTAACCGCGTTTGACCATTTCGGCGTACAAAGCTTCAAAAAATGGAAATGCTTTGGGGCTGCCATACGCTTCACCAACATCGATTCCCGCGATTGCGATTCCAGCGTCGAGGAACTTTTGATGCATCCAAGTCTCTGCTGCGTCAGGATACGCAGACAGTGTTGGAGCATAAAAAATCCAGGGTCGACCAAGTTTAAACGGCTCTTGGTTCGGGGGGGTCATGATGAAGGAGTGTCGGCCCTTCAAAAGAAAGTGTTCCGCGTTCAGTAATGCTTGCCTTCGTTTTGGCATCGCTTGTTTTTGAGCAGGCTTGATGCCTGCTTCGTGCTGCTTGAGGCTCTGGTTGCGGGGCCGTTCCTGAGGCAGGTCTTCGGTGGCTAGCTCAACGAAGGAATCAAGTTGCTGCTGCCACTGGCTGGTCAGCGATTCCAATTTGCGTGCATGAGAGATAGCCAAGTCGGTCGACTCGCCACGATCATCAGCCAGATTGTAGAGTTCCCATGGTTCGCCAATCGGCGCGACGGCTTTCCAGTTGCCCATGCGAATCGCCTTATGACCATCGTGAAACCACCACAAGGAATCATGATCCACCGGTGTTTCATTCTTTAACGTTGCCATCAGGCTCTTGCCCGGCGGTTTGGGAGCGGACTTGGGTGGTGACCCGCCGCTGATTTCCAGCAGTGTTGGGACGATATCAATCACATGTCCAAGGTCGTGATGGACCTCGCCTCTCGCGCCGATTCCATTGGGCCACGATACGATCAATGGAGTTGATGTCCCTCCCTCGTGAGTCCAGGTCTTGTGTCTGCGGAACGGCGTGTTACAGGTGGTGGACCAACCGGGCCCCAAGCATAGGTAGGTTCCGGCAGAACCTGCGGGAAGATTGGGGTCGTGTCCATCGTCGCGGACCATGATTTCGGCGCTGGCGCCGTTGTCCGATAGGAACATCACGATGGTGTTGTCCCATTCGCCCATTGTTCGGATCTGTTGAAAAACTCTGCCAATCTCAATGTCCATCCGGTGGATCATGGCTGCGTGAATTGACATCTTCGTTGCCTGAAACGCCTGTTGCTCCTTGCTCAGGTTGTTCCAAGGTGTCGGGCGATTGATTTCATACTTACCGAGGGTCTTGAAGGCAGCAGGAAAATGGTAGGGCGGCCCCAAATCACGTTCTACACGAGAGGGGGAAGCAACTGTCCCGTCGCTGAGAATGCCCAGTTGTTGCATACGTTTCCAACGCTGTTTCCGGATACTTTCCCATCCCGCTTTGTAGGTATTCTGATAGACGGCGATGTCTTGTGGCAAAGCATGTAAAGGAAAGTGGGGAGCGGCAAATGCAAGGTAATGAAAGAAGGGTTGCTTCGCATGTTTTGCCGCATGTTCCTGTAGCACTTCGATGGAGTGATCGGCTAAAGCCGTGGTCGCGTAATAGTCCGTTCCTTTCTGTACTGGAGGTAGCTGCACGTCGTCTTTCCAATGACGCACTGGATTAAAAAATCTGCCTTGATCCTTGAGTAGATAGGAGCGGTCAAAACCGTTCTCGATAGGCATGCCATCGATGTGCCATTTGCCTGTGTGATACGACCGGTATCCGGCGGACTTAAGCATCTTGGGTAACAAGACCGCCCAAGCTTGACGTTTCCCGCGGTTGCCCCCGCCTGAAGGAACTCCCGGCAATGCGTCGCGACGGATCTGTTGTGCGTAGTAACCAGTCAGTAGAGAGGCGCGGGTCGGCCAGCATCGAGCCGTGTTATAAAACTGGCTGAAGCGAATACCCGTTTTGGATAGTGCATCAAGATTCGGCGTTGAAATCTCACTGCCGTAGCATCCGAGATCTGAGAATCCCAAGTCGTCTGCCATAATCAGCAGGATGTTGGGTTTGGATGGCGTGCTGTCTGTACCGTCAGCGGTAGCAGAACTGGCAAAGTCGGCAGCCTGCACGTTAGCAGGTTGTACGTGGGCAGGCTGTACTGCGTTAAGCAACATACAGCAGGTAAAGAAAAATGATCGAGGCATGGAAGTAAACCAACGCACAGGAATTGACGTGAGGGTATGAACCAGACCTGCAACGGACCTTGACTCAACCAGGGTTGCCCGGACTGGGGATTGGGCTGGTATTTTGACCGGTCATTCGCGCAGATTCCTGCACCGATCAGGTCCGACAGGAGGCCGCGAGCAGTCTAGCCTTTTTCTCGCGACTGTGCGTTGAGTTTCAAGCTGGATTTCGCACGTGCTGATTAACTGAGGTGTAGCTTTTGCGATGCAAATGGATCAATCTGTCGTGCTCATGCGGGACTTTTTGAATTTGCGAAATTCTGGTTTGGTATCGTGGAGGATTTCTAGAATGCTTGGCGAAAGGTGTCGGTACGTTTTGCCGGTATTCTTGCGATAAAGATGTTTACCAATTTCTCCAGAATCTTCGTTCCGACGAGATTTGGCAGGCCATCGAAACGCATTCGAGTGAATCAGGTACCTGCAGCGGAAGACATGCATTTCTGAGTCAAAATACGGGTGGAAATCGTGTGCGGGAGATTTTTTGATCGACTGCTTCAGATTTCCTTGCCGAATTTGGATGAGCCCGCAACTGGATCAGTCAGCGTGAAATCGTCACACATCAAACGATACATCATGACGGGTTCGGAAGCAGAGTTGATGCAACATCCCTCGGTTGAACTGAATTTCTCGGTTGCACTGAAGGTGAACGAAAGCACGTTCATCTGCTCTGTCTGGTAGACGGTCTATCGTTTCTGAAATGTCGCGTTGCAGTTCTAGCAGCGAAAATGGTCGGTTCGATCATTCTCCGCAGTCTGCAGGGCACATGACAGGGAGTTGCGGGCTGCACGGGTGTGTAATATTTTCCATCTTTGTCTTGGCTTCATGATGGCGGATCCATGGGAGTCCTTGATACTTCGTGGCCGAAAAACCTGATGGCCGAAAGCTGGCTGCAAGGTCCTTGCGTCAAATTTCAATGAGTGTTTGCAATGGAACACCTGTTGTGTGTTGCGCTGTCACGCAGCCAGACTACTGCAGTCTCACTGCTACTTCGAAAGTAATGAACCTTGCCACATCTTGACGAACGATTGAAAAAGGTTGCCCAACAAATTCGCGTTAAAACGCATGTCGATATTGGTTCCGACCATGCCAACCTATTGGTTGCGTTGTTACGTAGCGGACGCGTGGAAAAGGGGATCGCCATTGAAAATAAAAAGCAGCCGCTTTGTCACTCCCAGCTTGCTTTGTCGGGGCTTAATGCCGAAGCCCGTTTCGCCGATGGGCTGGAGGGGCTAATGGCAGGCGAAGCGGATAGCCTGAGTATTTGTGGAATGGGAGCGGAGAGTATCGTTTCCATTTTGGAGCGTAGACCTGAGCGAATTCCAGACTTGGTTGTACTGCAGCCCAATCGACGCCCAGATTTGATCAGGCGCTGGGGTTTCACGAGCGAATTTCATCTTGTAGATGAACAGCTTGCGTGTGGGCACTGGCCGTACGTGATTTTGACTTATCGAAAAGTAGGACGAGAAGCTGATCCCGCTTTTCCACAAATTGACCATCAAGCAGATTTATTTTTCGGGCCATGGCTATTGCAGCGCCGAGAGCCTGCATTGGTTGAGTTGTTACGTGAGGAGCAGAGTTATTGGAAAAAGTTCGAGCAGATCAGCGAGGCTAGTCTCGCACGTCGCGATGCCATTGATCGTGTTTTGAGAGGCTGGAGCGACTTGTGATTGGGCAGGTTGCTTCGCCTTGGGTGTGGATTTTTGAGCCTGTGTCTTTACTACTCAGAGCATTGCCGTTGGTTTCGCTTGCAACGTTCCGCATGGGAAACAGGCATGGGCGTTAGAGACGCCATTTTTAGACTTTGCACGTTGTTTTAATCTTCGCCGGCAAGAAGTTGGAATGTTTTTTCTGCCACCACTTTGCCATCCAGTTCAAGCCACATGTGCCAGTTTCCAAGTTTGTCGTGGATGGGTTCCCAGATGGTGTCTCCCAGGTAGAAGTCCCAGTCATTTTTTTTGATGTAAACAATGCCATCAAACGGGGGACGTTGTTTACCTTGATCGTCGAGGATGCCGGGGTGATCAATGCAGTAATATAGTTCCTGATTCTTGCCACCGGTGACGTTGACAATGAAACCGAATTCGACGTCAACAACAGCGTTGACTTGCGTGGTTACTTCGGAGATTTTCGGCAGCGTCCGCGAGTTTGATTCCCATTGTGTGTAAATGCCGTACGTCCGCATGCGTATTTTTGGTTTCCGTTTTGCCATGGGGATCAGTGTGGTCTCCTGAGACTTGCTCGTCCATCCGAAAATAAAAAAGTGAAGGTAACGGTGGCGGTCGTCACGCCATGACGTTCACACAGGATGATAGGCTTCTGCTGAGGCTGCATTCGTTTGCAGATTCGTTTATTTGCAGATTCAAGGCTCGGAAGGTTCCAGACGCTCACGCCGATACTCGCTGGGTGTCAGGCCGGTAACCCTGCGGAAAACAGCCGTCATGTATTCGCCGTGTTCGTAACCAGAACGTTCCGCGATGGCAGCAATTGAAAGCTCTGTCTCGGACAACAGACGTTTGACGCTGTTGAGCCGTACTCGCTGGATTTCTTCGTGGGGTGTGCGACCGACCATTTTTTTGAATCGATGTTCAAGAGATCGGCGTGAAAGAGACAGTGTTTTCAGTACATCGGCAACACGAATGTTGGCGTGGGCATGACGACGAATGTACTGTAACGCCTCGGATACTTCATGGTCGTCGATTGCCAGCGTGTCGGTCGATTCACGAACCATGATGCCCAACGGTTTGGTAAGTAGAGGCGGGTCTTTCGTGGTGGTTAGTTGTGAGAGTGATTTGTCATGCGGGTGGTTATTGCCGTCTAATATCTTATGGCTAGCGGAGTGATGTTGGTGGTGTGGTCTTGTGACTTGTGCATGCATCATTTCATCCAGTAGGCGGGCAGCTTCGTAGCCGGTGGCATGTGTGTTCTGGATGATGCTGCTTAGTGAAGGTTCGGCCAGTTCGCAGATCAAGCGATCATTATCGACTCCGAGAACGGCGACAGATTCAGGTACTGCGATTCTTGACTGACGGCAGGCATCAAGAACCTGCTGCGCTTGAAAGTCATAACAGGCCATGATGGCCACTGGACGGGGTAGCGTTGTCAGCCAGTGACCAAGCCGTGTCTTTTCTTGTTCCCAATCAAAGACAGGATCGTACCGGTGAGTCGATTGGTATTCGAAGAAATTGCGTTCAGCAGCCAGTGTTAACTCGCGATAGTGGTCTCGCCGCAGGTTCGACCAGGCAAAGCCGGGATCGCCACAGTAAGCGAGATTGTGAAAGCCACGGTCCAGGAAATGTTGGACTCCAAGGGCAGCGATTGCGCTGTCGTCCGTGCTCGTCCAAGGAATTCCCTTCACGTGGCGTGTGGCGCTCAAGTCGACAATCGGCACATGCAGACCTCGGAGTTGGTCGGCGATGTCATCGGTTTCGATACGCGCGATGATTCCATCGCCACGCCAGTTCTTGAGCCAGTTGGGGGGGACAGCGCCGCGTTCCTGTTCTGTCAGGAATACGGACCAATCAGCTGATTCCTTCACGTAAGCAACCACGCCGTCGAGCAGTCCGCGACCGTGGCCATTGGAAGTTTCGATCAACAGGGCGACAGAGCGGCGGGGCATGAGCGGACAGAATTTGTTAAATTTCTATGGTGAATTGCGCATTCTCTCATGGATTTGGGCTGGGCATCCGCAAGAATGACGTGTTGAACGATTTTACATGGGTTTGGCATAGTGTCGCAATCGTGCGCAAATCC
Source organism: Rhodopirellula sp. (assembly GCA_003513555.1). Classification (GTDB taxonomy): domain Bacteria; phylum Planctomycetota; class Planctomycetia; order Pirellulales; family Pirellulaceae; genus Rubripirellula. The sequence goes on from DOPG01000234.1 coordinate 8,509, forward strand.
TCCGAATTTCGACTCCTCGATGGTGGCAGGCAATACAGATGACGGCGTTTCCCGAAATTTCCAAGATCCGTTACGAAGGCCCCGACAGCGATAATCCACTCGCTTTCCGTTGGTACAACCCCGACGAGGTCGTCGCCGGTAAAACCATGAAAGAGCATCTGCGTTTTACAGTTGTCTATTGGCATACGTTTAGGGGCACAGGTGCTGATCCTTTCGGGAGCCCAACCATGGTGCGGCCTTGGGATGATGGCACGGAGTCCGTTGAGAACGCGTGCAATCGTGCTCGGGCTGCCTTTGAGTTCTTCGAAAAATTGGATGCACCCTACTATGCGTTTCACGATCGGGATGTCGCTCCTGAAGGGGCATCCTTGGCGGAAAGCAACTCCAACTTCGATGCGGTTGCTGCGGTCCTGAAAGAAGAGCAGCAACGTACAGGAGTCAAGTTGCTGTGGGGGACAGCCAATATGTTCAGTAACCCCCGGTTTATGCACGGTGCCGCTACGACCTGCAACGTTGAGGTTTACGCCTACGCTGCTGCTCAGGTCAAAAAAGCGATGGAGGTCACCAAAGATCTCGGAGGCGAGAACTACGTATTCTGGGGTGGTCGAGAAGGCTATCAGTGCTTGTACAACACAGACATGAAACGCGAGCTTGATCATCTCGGACAGTTCTTCCACATGGCTGTTGACTACGCGAAAGAAATTGGCTTTCACGGTCAGTTTCTGATTGAGCCGAAGCCCAAAGAGCCTACAAAGCATCAATATGATTCTGACGCCGCTGCCTGTTTGAACTTTCTGCGTGCTTATGATTTAACCGATCACTTCAAGTTGAATATCGAAACCAATCATGCGACGCTTGCAGGGCATGAAATGATGCACGAGTTGGAGTATGCCGGCATGCAGGGGGCGTTGGGTAGCATCGATGCCAATACAGGTGACTTGCTGCTCGGTTGGGACACAGACCAATTTGCAACCGACTACTACCTCACCACGCAAATCATGTTGGTATTATTGAAGTATGGCTTGTCGCCCGGCGGAGTGAACTTTGACGCAAAGGTGCGACGCGAGAGTTTTGAACCCGTTGATCTGTTTCATGCACATATTGGAAGCATGGATGCGTTTGCCAAGGGGTTGCGGGTGGCCGCAGCCATCGAGGCTGATAACGCCTTGAGTGATCCATTGACTGCTCGCTATTCCAGTTGGGATGGGGAGCTCGGTAAAAAAATTGAGGCTGGCCAATCATCTCTTGCGGAGCTTGAGGCAATCATGCTCGAGAAAGGTGAGGCCACAGCGAATCAGAGCGGGCGGCAGGAAATGTTGTTGAACGTGTTCAATCGCTATCTTGACCGCAGTTAAGGCTGAAACTCGGGTGCCGATAGCACTGGTCCGGGTAGGTGTCTGCCTGCCCGGCCCGTTCGTGGTCGGCACCGTCAGCGGTGCAGCGGCCCTGCAAGGTGGATAGCAGCAGTCGGCATGCTTTTCTGCGGGGAAATTTGGAGTGACCGGTGGATACGCAATAATTACGGCAGGCCGCGACGAAGGCCAGTGGATGATCAACACCCGTTTCCGTTTATCTTGTCGTGGACCCGTTAGCTAGATCGATTCTTCAGTTTGAAAGGGTTTCTTGATGATTCAGCGTTTTGCAGTTGGCTTCTTTTTAGCCGCGTTTGGAGTGTGTGTTTTTGCGCAGGGGCCTCGCCCCAGCAATCTTGGAGCCTCGAAACTTGATTTGGGCGAACCCGGAATCCAGTGGTACACAACGTGGGAGTCTGCCGAAGCTGAGGCAAAACGTAGCGGTCGCGCGATCATGTTTGTGGCGGCCGCAACCCAGTGCCACGGTGTCTCGGGTGTCTTCTGACCTGGCTACACTGCTACGCAGAACGGTCTGTTCGCGTCCCCAGATTTTATTGATGCTTCCCGTGACTTCGTTTGTGTCAGACTTGATTCGTATGAAAGTCCTGAGCATCAGCAGTATGTTCGTACGTTCCTGAATGGACGTTTCGAAAACAGTGTTTTCTGCATGCTCGCACCTGATGGTCAGGAGTGGCTAAGTCGTGCGAGTCGCGGCCCTGAGCAAGTGTTCGGACGCAGCGGCGCTACGGATGCCTTGCATCGTTACGCCTTGATGTATCCTGCCAAAGCCGATTCCAAGGATGCATTGGTTCAGGATTTTCATAGCTTTAGGCAGGCATTGAATGTTGCGTCGGCTGATCAACGTGTGCTTGTGTTGGTCAATGCGCCTGCCGAGCAGGCGTCAAGGCTGAGAGAATCACTAAGGTCTGTTGCGAACGATGAATCTGTGATCGGACGATTTCATTTTGATTTCGAACAGGGGGGTGATTGGAAGGCGAAGGTGACGGGTTCCAGTGAACAGCCAGGGATCGTTTTGATTCACCCCGGTGAATTTGGGATGAAAGGAAAGGTGTTGAAGCAGTTACCTTTGGATGCACCGAACGAACAGATCATTGCCATCATGCGGCAAGCAAATAAGCAATTCGCGGCAACAACTGAAAAGAAGGTTTATTCACAACATGTTGCCAAAGGTAACCGTGAAGGTGTCTATTTTGAAGGAGCGGTGCCCTACGGCGAAGATCGCGACGGCGACGGTGAAATCGACCATCGGGGTGGAGGCCGAGGTGGAGGCCGTTTCGGTGGGCGAGGTGGCGGTGGTAGGGCTGGGCGTTAGTCCAATGCTGTGGATGGTAGGGGCGAGATGATTCCTCGTGGGCATGATCATCCCTCACGCAACCACACTGGAGAGGCACGGTTTTGTGCCTAGGGAAGCCAGTCGTTTTTGGGGCTGCCCGTGTGTCAACACGATCAGTCATGCATTGGCTCAGAGTTGATTTCCAATGCCGCTCTGGCCTCGAACGCATGTCTCCCGCATTGAGATAGAATGGGTATCAGCCTTACAGACACGTTTTTTCTGGTGAACGCTGCCCATCAATTTTGAAGTGCTCTCGAGCGAGCCCTCCAGTGGAACGTTGTGCCGAACGTCCTCAAAGTTGGCGTATTTCACCTGGTTTGCCAAAGTTGCAATTAATTATCGATCGCTAGGGCGGCATATAGCTCGCGTGGCAGTGGATTGGCATGGCCTTTAGCTTGCAGAAATTACCGACTCCGGATTTCCGAAGCGTCTCACGTTTTTTTCCTATCATTTATCAAGCTACCACGTGGTTTGATTTTCTCCCTAGGGCTACGTTCAAGGGAATGCTGAATATCCCTAGCCAGATGGATGCTGAAAGGAGCGGGCCCAATGTGAGCAGAAGCCTCGTTTCCCCAGTGATATTGCTTCTTTTGCTGCGGTCTTGAACAGGGCAGACGTCTGACCCATAAGAGCCGAAAATTTATTTGACCGCACTTCCAGTCCGATTTAAGGCGCACCAGGTGGGCCATTTCAAGTTTTCTTGTAGGGAGGGGTATTCATGTTGACCGGATGCGACTTTTTGGGTGTCCAGTGAGCCCTTGGCAATTTGTTGGCTGGCCCAGGGCTTGCCAATCGCTAACGATTAGATGGATTGAACGCACTTCCTTCACAGAAACTAAGCAGAAAATACTTGACGGGATGAAAATAGTGGCATATACCAGCTAATTAATTATTAACCCCCTATCTTGGGACTACCTCGTCCCAATCCTCGTTGTGGTTGCACAAGCGGCCCATATGAATTTAAGGATTTGTCGATGCTTGAGTCCAAAATCGTGCGTGGTGTTTTGTTGTCCCTGAGTCTGGTAACAGTAATTTGCATCACCAGTGGATGTGGTGGCGACGAGGGAAATACCGTCGTCAGCGGCGAGCTGACACCAGAGCAAAAAGCCGACGCCGAGGCTCCACCAATGCCTAGCGCTCCCGGCGAAGCTGGTGGCGCAGCACCAGCAGCCCCTACCAAATAAATAGACATCCTTTTTCGGCATCTGTTTGCCGATTTTTGTTTTCGTTTTTGTTTAATTATTGATGAGGATTACTATGCGAAAGTTTTCTCGCTCCGGCTTCACGCTGGTTGAGCTCCTCGTGGTCATTGCGATCATCGGAGTCTTAGTCGGTTTGTTGCTGCCAGCCGTGCAGGCTGCTCGCGAAGCGGCCCGCCGCATGAGCTGCAGTAACAACTTTAAGCAGATTGGACTTGCGATCCACAACTATCACTCCACCTACAAGCAGCTGCCCACGCAGGGTGCTGGTACTGGAGAGTTGATCGTTCCCGGGCACTATGCCCACAACAGTTCAGTCCGCAACAATCAGTCGCTCAGTTTCATTGTCGGCTGTCTGCCGTTCATGGAGCAGCAGGCACTCTGGGAAGAAATTTCCAATCCTAGCCAGTACGACGTGGAGAACCCAGATACTCCCTTCGTGGGACAGAATGGGGGACCTTGGCCGGCCATGGGACCAACGCCTAGTTTGTATCGTACCGGTGGCAATCCGGATCCGATCCAGAACAGACGTTATCGTCCATGGGTGACTGAGATTCCGACCCTCCGATGCCCAAGTGATCCAGGTCAAGGCCTGCCCGCTGGTGGTCGAACCAACTATGCAGCTTGCATGGGTGATTCGCACAACTGGAGCCACACGGGAGTGCCTCACTACAACTTGAATCCGCGTCCTAGCGCTTTCAAAGTCAATTACAGTCGGGCAGCGGAACGCGGTGTGTTCACTCATCGCTCGCCCACGAAGTTCAGGGATATCTTGGACGGACTTGCCAACACCGTGATGGCAGGCGAAATTGCAACGGACCTCGGCGACCGCGACATCCGTACGATTGGTGCGGATGATTCCTACTATGGGATCGCTGACAATCCTTCTCTCTGCCGCGATAACGGCAAGATGGATCCTGAGTACCCAATGAAGTGGGCACCCGGTGTATCTGTCGGTCCCTCCTTCGCAGGTCGTGGTTACATGTGGGCAAATAGCTTCCCGCTCAACTCCCAAATGAACACCATCTTGCCTCCGAACAAGGAGCTTTGCATGTGGTGGACTTGGGGTGGAGAAGGAACTATGCCTCCTAGCAGTCGTCACCAAGGCGGTGCTCACGTCCTGATGGGCGACGGAGCTGTGATCTTCATCACTGATTCCATCGAAGCTGGCGACTCTCACGCTCAGTCAGTGTATTACTGGGGAGCCCGAGTTGGATCCAAGAGCCCTTATGGCCTTTGGGGTGCAATGGGAACCAAAGCCAGCAGCGAAGTTATCGAAGAGCAGCTGAATCAGTAGTTCTTTCGAAAAAGCACTTGATTTGCACGAAACGGTGTCGCTCTCGGGCGACACCGTTTTTTTTGCGCACGCCGGCTATGACCCTGCAGTTGTTGAACTGCTTAATTACGGGTTGCACATTATCAATAAGCTTTCAGGCCATGGCATTCGGATGGCTAAATGATGGGTCTGCTGTTGAGTATCCCCAGGGCGAATGAGTGCGACCCGCGGTCAGTCTGCCTATCAGGCTCGTGCACACGGTGTGTCTGATCTGGCTCACTTGAACCAAAAGATACGCAGGTCATGTAGGACCGCTTACATTGATTCCTTTGCGATGGCAGTATACCCGTTTCCAATTTCGGGAGAGTGTTGCAACGAGGGATCCGACGTAGCGTGCAGTGCCGCGTCGACGCTTGGTGAAAATACCGCCTGTCATCAACCCCATTATGAAACAGCCAACTCAATGAAGTCTGCCCAACAGTTCGTTCGTGATCTGCTTTGGGTAGTAAACAGCCCAACGCTTTTGCGAACCACGGATGACCATTGTTGTGATGCGAAGTCTTGGAGGCTTCAGGAGCACCGTGTTCGTGCGAAGCATCTTGCCGACTTCATGGCCAGCAAGGATGCCTGCTCGTTGGGAAGGTATTTTGAGGGTTTGATTTCCTATTGGTTGCATCATGTGCGCAAGGTTGATGTTTTGTTTGAGTCGTTCGCGATTCGAGAGCAGAAGCAGACGGTGGGTGAGATTGATTTCATCTTCATCGATGAGCAAGCCCGCGTGACGCATTGGGAGGTTGCAGTCAAGTTTTACCTGTTCAGCTCCGTTTCTTATGGCTTGGGTAGCCATTATTTGGGCCCGAACGCGGTTGACACGCTAGATCGGAAAATTGATCGCATCTTTGGCCATCAATTGCCTCTCAGCAAAAGATGCTTTCCAGACGTGGAGTTGCGGCAGGCATTTGTGAAGGGGCGAATCTTCTATCCACTGTTGCAACCACGGGGACTGACGGAGCATCCGTCTCTATCCAACGCTCATTTAGATGGCTCGTGGCTTCAACATTCTGAAGTTCGATTCATGGATAGTGATGCAGGTTGGGATGCTCAGAACGCTTGCTATCTGGTGTTACAAAAGCCACATTGGTTATCGTTGGTCCAGGCTTCCGATTCCGCGGGCAAACTGATGTCTTTCTACGAGTTTTCAGATTCAATGGATCAACATTTTTCAGAAAGCAAGCGTTGTCCTTTGGTCGTGCAGTTGAAGTTGGGGGATGCTGGATACGTTGAATCGCGGCGGTTTTTTGTTGTTCCGAATGGTTGGCCGCATGTCGTTTGATTATCGGTTGGTACCAATTTGACGGCAGTAATCCAAGGAGAGGATTCGGGTGACCGCAAGCATTATGGTCTGTTTTTGCGATACCCGTGCGGCTTCTGTGAAGAGTACAATATCCGGAAGTTGTTCTTCAAGATGCGAACGTCCCACAGGTATCTCATGCCCTTTTTGAACCGTCACTTTGTGTATTACTCAGTCGCGAGTCTTGGCATTTTTTTCAGTTCGTGTGCGTTCGCAGAAGATCATGTAGAGTTGGAAATCTGGCCAGGTGATCTTCCGGCTGGTTCAGTGGAGATGGCTCCGAGCGTGATCGCCAAATTGAAATCAGAGCTGACGCAAGAGCGAATACGGTTTGTTGACCGGGCAACCTTGACTATCTACCCGGCTCCGGAAAAGATTGCCAATGGTTGTGCCGTCATTATTTGTCCCGGTGGAGGCTACAACATTCTGGCGTGGCCGAAGGAGGGTTTGGAGGTTGCGGAATGGTTCAATTCCATTGGTGTCACCGCATTTGTTCTGAAGTATCGCGTCCCACGCCGAAATCCAGACAAAATTCACTGGGAGCCGATGCAGGATGTGCAGCGGGCCATTCGGCTCGTTCGTCACCGAGCCAAACAGTGGAATATTGATCCGGAAAGAATTGGAACACTTGGTTTCTCGGCAGGCGGGCATCTCACCGTGATGTCAGGTGTGCAATACAAGACAAAATCCTACGAGCGTGTCGATGCAGCCGATGATCTCAGTTGTCGTCCCGATTTTATTTGTCCCATTTATGCAGCTTATCTCGGGGATAAGTACACCGACCGGGTTGCGGAACTTGGTTCTTTGGTCACCGTCACGAAAGATACACCACCCACGTTCATGGCTGTGACTTGGGATGATTCGATGCGAGGTGCCCAATCCGCATTGCTGTTTGCTCGACTGCGTGAGCACGGGGTGCCGGCCGAGCTGCATGCTTATGCCAAAGGTGGCCATGGTTACGGCATGCGTCCCTCGGAGAATCCTGTCTCGAAGTGGAATGAGCAGCTTCATGTTTGGTTAAAATCAAGCGGATTTTTGAGCAGGTGAGGCGGCATCGCCATTGCCGCTATCCGTAGCGGGGCAAGTTTTGCAACGCACGCAAGTGTCACTTGTAGCCTCGTACTTGTAGCCTCGTGCTGCTAATAGGACGCAGGGAATGTGCTTCCCCGCGTTGGATGCTCGCTTTTTGCTGTCCGGGTTTAAACCCCAACGACGTCACACCAGGTTTTTGCCATCATGGCATGCCCATCTTGTGTTGGATGTACGCCATCTTTGGCTAAGTCGGATGGTTCTGTGCCCGCAGTCACTGCTTGATTGAACATGGCTTGGAATGGCACCCAGATTGCTCCAGCTTTGTCAGAAACCTGTTTGGCGTACTCGCGGCGAGTGTCAAACTCGGGAAACCATTTCGTTTTGTTTTGTTTGACTGTCCCACTCATCAAAACAAACGGCTCGCAAATGACAATGGTGACATCCGGTAATGATTTTCGGGTGCGTTCGAGCAAAGCGGTGAAACCATCGCGATACGTTTTGGCAGTGCCATCGTAACGCCCGTTGAGTTGATGCCAGATGTCGTTGACACCAATCAGGATACTCAGAATGTCAGGTTGAAGATCGAGGCAATCTTTTTGCCAACGACGGTCCAGATCTGGCACCTTGTTGCCAGATATACCGCGGTTGTGAATCTGCAGGTCCAGATCCGGATGGGCTGCGTGAAGTAACTTGGCCGCATGGTTGGGGTAACCGCGCCCCAATTTTTCATTCGCAGCAGGATTCTTCTTGTTTCTTCCAGCATCAGTGATCGAGTCACCTTGGAACAGAATGGTCGCTCCTTTTTTAAGCTGTGTTTTTTCAGCCGCGAAAAGGGAATTTTGGTTCAAACAGGCTGCGGCCCCAATAGTGGACGCAGTCGTCAGGAAGGATCGTCTTCTCATGATGTGTGATTAGAATGTGGGGAAGTTAGGGTGATTCTGGGTCGGCAGATCACGGGGGTATCGGTACAGGATGTTCAGTTGACAGTCTATCCGAAAATGCCGAACGCTGCGGCAATCGGATTTCCTGTCGCAAGCTGTTTGTCAGCAGAGGTGCAGCGGCATTATCAAATGCGATTCAACAGACAGGTCAGTTGAGAGAGAGCCTCGGGGCTGCTGCTACTTGAAGAGTGAAAGGCTTAACTGTGGATACGCCGCCAAAGATTTTTCGGTTGCTGCTGGCCCTTGCCCTTGAGCACGTCGGGGTGGTTCTGTGCATGGACTCGTACAGCGTGAGGCTTGTCGTACTTCCTCTTCCTCAGACTCAATGACCAGCCAACGGGGCCAAGAGGCTTGTTCAAATGTACACAGAAAAACACCAAGCTGGTAAAGTTATGGTGTTTAGCGTTGAGAAACAACCTTTTGCGGTTTGTCGGT
>DOPG01000225.1 GCA_003513555.1 Rhodopirellula sp.
AAAATTGACGGGGATGATGTCCGCGTCATCTTGAACTACCCCGAAAAACTGGGGCGTACACGAAGCCCATTCTCAGCCTTCGGCGACGATTTCTTCGGCGGCCCGGGGAATGACATATTCTCGGGATTCGGATCGCAGATTGCGATCACGAGTGTACGACCGATCATCGCAGAAAACGAAGTCGAACCGATCACGGTCAAACCGATACCTGAGCAGGGCAGGCCTGAGAACTATCGGGGCGCGGTTGGGGAATATCGCATTGTCAGCGAAGCAAGTCCCGCGTTGGTCAAGGTGGGCGACCCTATCACGCTCAACATCGGAATCGAGGGAGAGGGACCGATGGATTTGCTGAGAGCTCCTGCGCTCGTAGAGCAGAAAGATTTGATCAATCAATTCAAGGTACCCAATCAGCCGCTCGCTGGCTTCGTCAACGGAACCCAAAAAGTATTTTCAACAACCATCCGGCCCCTGACCGAAGGAACGCAGGAAATTCCTGGGATCGAATACAGTTATTTCGATCCGAAACTGGAAAGATTCGTCTCAATCAAAAGCGATCCAATTCCTGTCACGGTGGAAGCAGCTGACCTGCTTGCTCTGGATGCCATTGTTGGCACTCAGTCGGGAGTGTCCCCCACCTCGAAATCAGGTATCTCTGATGACCAAATACCTGAGGTCAGCACATCAGAGTTTCCTGCAGATGTGCTTTCCAACATTCGAAGGCCAGCCTCAATACCGACCACCGTGGTTGTTTTATTTCTGCTGCCCCCTGTGGTTGTCATGGCAATAACTCTTTTCCAGAGACGGCGGTACCTGAGTGGTTTCGTTTCGGCAAAATACCGCTTCAACAAAGCCATCATCAAAGCTGAGACGCCGCAAGAGATAGCCTTGGCCATGGAACAACTTCTGCAGCACCGTTACCGATTGCCAGCGGGTACCTCGCTGCGAAACAGCACAGTGGGTGCGTTGCGTGCTGCGGGACGTATTGACTCCGCCATTGAAGTCGAGCGTCTTTATCACGACTGCGAGAGAAACGCTGATTCGTCAGAAACTGATCAGGTGCGTGAGAACGCCGAAAGGATTGCAACCGGACTTGAGCGTCCAGACGCTCGTCGATCCCCCCTTCTGAACGCTCGTCACCTCAAGGCAGAATCCGCTCTCATTTTCATTGCTCTCGTACTCTCTCCGTTAGCGATTTCTACGTCACACGGAGCCGAGTCCGATACCGTGCGACTGAGCATAGGTGACGTCAGCCCCAACAGTGCCGAGGCTGGCGCACGAATCAACCTCGCTGTAGAAACAGCCGCGCTGAGCGAGAGCCAAATCAAAGAACTGGTCGACGAGGCCTCGAGCCTTTACGTGCAAGGCATGCAAGGTGGTGACCAAGGCGACAGCAGTGCCCTGCTTGCGGAGGCAGCCGAACGATTGCAAGTATTGGTGGATGCAGGCATTGTGAATGACCAATTATTCGCGACGCTTGCAAGTGCTCAAGCAAAATCAGGCAACCCAGCGGGTGCGATTGCCAATTATCGCCGCGCCCTGCGATATGCCCCAAGCAACCAGCAGCACCATGATCAACTTCTGTCAGCACAAGCTGCCATTAGCGCACCCTTTACCACTCCTGGCAACCAACTGCAACGCATCCGAGTCTACAACGACGCACTACTCCGCTTTGTCCCCCCCAAAAGCATGTTAGCCACGGCGTTGCTAGCTTGGGTCATCGCATGGTGCTTACTCGCTTGGCGACTTCTCAGTGGCCCTCAACACTGGAAATTGCCCACCGCTTGCTTGGTATTATTGGCGGTCACGGCTTTCAGTTCCTACCAGCTTCGCGTGTCGGAATTTTCAGTTGATCATGTCGCTGTTGTGACGCAGCCCGATGCGCCACTGCGGGAAGGTGACGGCATTGAATTCGCAGTGATCAGCGACAGCCCCTTCCAAGGCGGGGACGTGGTTGAAGTACTGGACCGACGTGGAGTTTGGCATAAGGTCAAGCTAAATAACGGCCAAAGCGGATGGGTTCCCACCAAGGCTTTGCAGAGAATTTAGCTGGGTTTTCCCGATATTTTCCGGCATTCCTGTCACACAGGCATCGCAATGCCAGTCAGTCGCGTGCACCTAGGAATCCCCTCTTTTTTGAGGGTGGTTCCGTTCACGCGGCCGATGGTCAAAACTCTATACATGACCGTTGCACCAGACCTGCTGCCGTATGTTTCGAAGGAGTTTTCAACTTCGGGGCAAATGCTTCGCTACCTCGATGAGGGTACGGGTCCCGAAACACTTTTGTGTGTTCACGGGAACCCGACGTGGAGCTTCTATTATCGAAAGATTGTCGAGCAATTTTCACCCCGATATCGCGTAATCGCCGTCGACCACGTGGGCTGCGGACGCAGTGACAAGCCACCACAAAATGAATTCCCGTATACGCTAGCCTCTCATCGCAACAACCTCGTCGCCTTGATCGACTCGCTCAACCTCGACGATATCACGCTGATTGCTCATGACTGGGGAGGTGCAATTGGACTCAGTGCGATGCTTGAACGCCGAGAAATCCTGAAGCGCATCGTGCTGTTGAATACAGGAGCGTTTCCACCTCCCTACCTACCCAAACGCATTGCGGCTTGTAGAATTCCGCTGCTTGGCAGCTTGGGTGTCAGGGGTTTCAATGCATTTGCCCGGGCCGCCATTACTATGGCAATGTCGAGAAACGCACTGACGGCAGACGTCGCGCGTGGTTTGCTTGCTCCCTACGATAGCTGGCAAAACCGAGTCGCAATCGATGCTTTTGTACGCGACATCCCGATGTCAGCCTCTCACCCAACGCACGAGCCACTCGCACAGCTGGAACAACAGTTACCAACCCTTGCCACCCTGCCCTCACTGCTTGTATGGGGCATGAAAGATTGGTGTTTCCGCCCGGAATGTTTACGTCGTTTCCAAGCTGCTTGGCCCGATGCGGTTTCAGTTGAGATTCCTGACGCAGGGCATTACGTGATCGAGGATGCTCCGGAGGAAACTCTGCAAGCAATTTCAACGTTTCTGAACCAACCTCAAAGCACATGCTGACGAGAGGGTGATGCATCACTCGAGTTCGCTTCCCCAGCAACAGCCCAGATGCGATGCACGCAACGATTGATTCCAGAATGACACCTGATCCGCTGCAACCATTCCGCCACCGCTGCACCAGTCCTTCAGCCGCCATCAGGTGGGCATGCATTCTGGAAGCAACGGCCCCCAAAGCGGGTAACGTATTCCCCGGGCAATCTTTTGCTGATTTGAATTTCGGTGATTTCATCGCCGCCGCCGAACTAACTTCGCAATGTTTTATCCACAAGGCAAAGCGAATTAGTGAACGTATGCTGGACTCCATCATCCAGGTACGAGATCAGCAAGGAACCAATGTAAATCTTGGTATCGTGTTGCTGCTCGGGCCTCTCGTTGCAGCCGATGAAGCGATCCACAACGCGTTAATACCGACAAAGGCCTCCACTCCCAAACGCTCCCAGATCACAAGCTTGTCTGATTGGATTAATCCGGTCAGCAAGACCCTTGACCAATTTGATCAAGTTGATGGATCCTGTATTTATCGCGCCATAGCGTTGGCTTCAGCGGGTGGACTAGGCACCTCCAACGAATTGGATGTCAATGAAACTCACCGGTCGATTGACATTTGCGAGGCGATGATTGTTGCAAAAGATCGTGACCAAATCGCCAAGCAATACAGCATTGGATTCCGTGAATTGATTTTGGAACTCACACCCATCCTGTCCGACAGCATCAGCGCAACTGGAGATGTATTGCGAGGGGTTTGCCAAGCCCAAATCCAATTCTTGGCGAAAACGCCAGATACACTTATCGCACGCAAAAACGGGTTACGGGTTGCCCGTGAAGTACAAAACCGTGCAAAGTCTGTGGATCCATGGGATGCTACTCAGGTGGATTCTCTGGACCAGTATTTACGGTCCAACGGGCACCAACTGAACCCGGGGACCACAGCGGATCTGCTGGCAGCTGCCCTGTACCTGCTGCTTAGAACCACCCCCTCGGAGAACCAACATGAGTGAAGCGACTTATCGAGTCGATGTCAGCAAAGAACAATTTGTGTTTTCGGCAGCACACTTCATCACATTCGCCAGTGACATTTGCGAGCGTATACATGGACACAACTACGGTGTCCGGGCGAGTGTTGAAGGCCCATTGGATGAAAACCGATACGTCGTTGACTTCATCGCTCTGCGCGATGCAGTCTTGGAACAGACCCAAACTCTGGATCATCACGTGATTCTGCCAAGCGATCACGCAGAAATAAAGATCACGAACGACGACAAGGAAACTACGGCAACTTTTCGCGATCGCCGTTGGGTATTTCCAAACGAAGACTGCGTCATTCTTCCCGTGATCAACACGACGGCCGAAGAGATAGCCCGCGTGATTGCCGAACGTGTCATCGCGCAGACTTACGCGAAATTTGGGCCACACCTGTCATTTCTAGAGGTGGCTGTAGACGAGAACTGTGGCCAATGGGGTGTCTGCCGCATGCCATGGCCCAAAGAGCCGCCCACGAATGTGGGTTAATCTGCTCAATGTTTGGAGAATGACTCCTTACGAAGAGTCGACCAATACGCACACGTTACGAACACGAATACCCCATGCACCATACACTCACCCTCTGCACGTTAATGCTGTTTGCGGTTGTGTCTGCGCAACATCCCACCGATGCAGCACCGCCTAACATCCTGTTTGCGATCGCTGATGACCTCTCCTATCCTCACATGGGTGCCTACGGCACGGAGTGGATAGAAACCCCCGCATTTGATCGTGTCGCACGTGAGGGCCTACTTTTTAACCGCTGCTACACCCCGAATGCCAAATGCGCCCCCTCGCGGTCCTGCATTCTGACTGGAAGGAACTCATGGCAATTGGAAGCGGCTGCAAACCATTGGTGTTACTTTCCTGCGAAGTTCCCCAGTTACGTCGAAATCCTTGGCAAACGTGGATACGCTACAGGTATGACGGGGAAAGGCTGGGCGCCCGGGATTGCTTTGGACAAACGGGGAAAGCGCCGGCAAATGACGGGTAAACCGTACAGCCAACGCAAGGCAAAACCACCCACCACTGCAATTAGCAGCAATGACTACGCCGCGAACTTTCGGGATTTTCTTGACGCGGTTCCCAACGAGCAGCCATTTTGCTTCTGGTACGGGGCTACAGAACCGCACCGACGATATGAATACATGAGCGGTGTGAAGCAGGGAAAGAAGAAACTGTCTGACATCGATCAGGTTCCCCTGTTTTGGCCAGACAATGAAGTGGTGCGACACGACATGCTCGACTACGCACTGGAAGTAGAGCACTTCGATCATCACCTGCAACGGATGCTAAATGACCTCGAGTCTCGGGGATTGCTAGACAATACTCTGGTGGTGGTGACATCAGACAACGGAATGCCGTTTCCACGCGTCAAGGGTCAGGAATATGAGATGAGCAACCACCTCCCCCTGGCAATCATGTGGGCCAATGGGATCAAGCATCCAGGTAGGACAATCGACGACCTCGTTTCCTTTATCGATTTAGCACCTACCTATCTGGAAATTGCAGGTGTCGATTGGGATGACAGTGGGATGGCATCGACCCCGGGAAAATCCCTCACTCCCTTCTTTGGCGAGCTCCGGAAAAAACCTCACCGGGATTTCTTACTCATTGGAAAAGAACGCCACGACGTCGGACGCCCCGACGATGCTGGCTATCCAATACGAGGCATCGTTCAAGGTCCGTTCCTGTTGATTCGAAACTACAAAACGGACAGGTGGCCCGCAGGCCCCCCCCTAACTGGGTACCTGAATACGGATGGCAGCCCCACCAAGACCGAGATTCTCACTGCCCGTCGAGATGGACGCGATGACGCCCATTGGCAACTGGCATTCGGTTTTCGCCCGGAGTACGAGATGTTTAACATCGAAACCGACCGTGAGTGCCTGAACAACATCGCCGATGTGGCGCGTTACGCAGAGCTGAGGGCTCAAATGGAACAAACCATGTCGGAATCGCTGCACACCGAAGGCGATCCGCGGGTACGGGGAAAGGGAGACCTCTTTGATGAATACCCCTACGCAAATGTCCGGGAACGCAACTTTTACCGGCAATACCTTGACGACCCCAATTCGGTAAGCGCCGGCTGGGTCAACCCAAGTGACTTCGAGGCATCGGGGCCCCAATTGCCTTAATTCAATGGCTCGATGCTATCGAGCACTCACCGAAATCACAGCCAAAAGCATGAAGAACACGAGTGCTGTTTCGAACATTAGTTGCAGCAATTTCCTTGTCTTTTATCAAGCGGCACCATCTCGGGTTCGAGCGAAAAGTCGCTTAAAGACATTTTCCTCAGGCTATTCCAAATTTAAGACAGAACCAGACACCACCGACGACGTAGGTACCACCAAATAACTTCCTCAAAACGCTGGAAGTCTACCCAGAATTTGCCGGAACGCTAGACTCAGGGGGTTGCCTGTAAGCAATGGCTAGATTCGCTCTCCCGACTGATTCCCTCGCTACCACCTCGTCTACCTAACGGGCATCAAAGTATGCTGACTGTCGAATCGCTACGGAAGAGTTTTCAGCTGGAGGAGGACGAGATTCGGGCGGTGGACGACCTGTCGTTCCGGGTTGAGCCTGGTGAAGTTTACGGGCTGCTCGGCCCCA
The DNA here is from genome assembly GCA_003513555.1 of Rhodopirellula sp. Lineage (GTDB taxonomy): Bacteria > Planctomycetota > Planctomycetia > Pirellulales > Pirellulaceae > Rubripirellula. Next base: position 6,697 of record DOPG01000225.1, read on the forward strand.
ATGGTGCTGGAAAGACGACCACCCTACGCATGGTTTTGGGTCTGGTACAGCCTGATTCCGGCTACGCCGAGGTCAGCGGTTATCGCACCGCCGTCGATCCTACCGCAGTCAAGTCTCGACTTGGTTTTGTCTCTGCCAGTGACGGCGTATACCCTTGGCTAAGCGTTCGCGAAATGCTTTTGTACTTTGCAGACTTGTACGGGGTCGAACAGAGCGAGGCATCTGTCCGCTGCGAGCGTCTCGCAGAGCTCATGGGCATCTCAACATTACTGGACCGCCGTGCTGGTACGCTGAGCACCGGTCAACGTCAACGTGTTACGCTCGTGCGTGGTTTAATACATGATCCACCCGTGATGCTGCTGGATGAACCGACACGTGGTTTGGACGTGGTCGGCGTCCAAACGATCTTCGAATACATCGAACACCTGCGTGAAGTCGGCAAAGCTGTGGTCGTTTGCACACATCGGCTCGATGAGGCAGAGCGTCTTTGCGACCGCTTTGGATTGTTACACCGGGGTCGGATGCAGCAGACAGGTACGCTTGACGAGCTTCGACAAAACAGTGGCCACCAACACCTGGTCGACATGTTCGTCGATCTTTTGCGGAGTTAATCGGATGTCAGGTGCCAATTTCAAAGGACGCCTTCTTCGACTTTGTCAGAAGGAACTGAAGGAGACGATTCGTGATCGCCGCACAATCGTGACTCTCTTACTAATGCCATTATTGGTTTATCCAATCATGAGCATGGCACTGAATCGTTTCCTTCTGAGCAGCGGCGGAATAGATGAGGGATTCACCGTTTGCGTGAACAGCGAACTTGAAAGCGAAATATTGGATCAGTGGCTGAGCAATCCCAACAGCGCCCCACCGAAACCCGTTGCTGACAGCAGTGGCAATGAGCTCGCAAAGTTTCGAGTTGCCGTGATTCAAGACGTCTCGCCTGAAGAAGTCGTGGCAAGAAACGATGCAGACGTTGGGCTGGAACTCACCAACATCGAAACCGGTAGACCGACAGCTACGTTTTATGCTTATCGAGGAGACAGTGTCAGCCAGGCGGCAAGACGCATTTTAGTTGAGCGACTTCAGTGGCTCAAACTTGCCGAAGCCGAACTGCTTTTGACAGCAACCGTACCGGAGTATCGCACTCCGCTGTTGGTCAAGGCAGAAGATGTAGGAACACTCGAAGAAAACTCTCTTCTTGCCACGATCGTGCCACTGGTTCTGGTACTCATGACCATCACCGGTGCGGTTTACCCAGCCATTGACTTGACCGCGGGTGAACGAGAGCGAGGCACCATGGAAGCGGTAATGGCGTCGCCAGTGCCGCGCGGCTACGTGCTTTTTTCCAAGTACACTGCGGTAGTCGCTGTTGCCTTACTGACTGCGATCGCAAACCTGTTAGCGATGTTCACGACCTTATGGGCGGGGGGTCTCTTAAATCTCCTCACCGGGGGTGATGCATTCCCATGGCTCACGATATTGCAGATGTTCGGCTTGCTCGTTCTTTTCAGCGGATTTTTTTCCGCTGTGCTGCTTTCTCTCACTAGCTTTGCTAAGTCATTCAAGGAAGCTCAGGCCTACCTTATTCCTGTCATGCTGCTTTCTTTGACACCGGCAATGCTTTCTCTGATGCCCGGGATCACGCTTTCGGGAGCGTTAACCATTTTGCCCCTCATCAACATTGTCTTACTCGCTCGAGACATGTTGTCAGGCACAGTAGATCCGAACAACGCCTTTGTCGCCGTTGTTAGCACCTGTGCTTACGCCACGGCAGCCCTGTCGGTTGCAGCACGTCTGTTTGGCAGCGACGCGGTCACGCGAACCAGCGAGAAATCCATTGGCTCGTTATTAAAACGCCCCCGTGATCCATCGCCACGTCCGACACCTCAGGCCGCGGCCCTCATGCTTGCACTGCTCGTTCCGGTATACTTCCTTGTTTCCAATGGATTGATGCGTTTCATAAAAGCGTCGCAGGATACAAACGTTGAAACCACACTGTTCCTAAATGCAATTGCGCTGATCTCCACATTCGGTCTGCTACCGACCTTAGCCGCTTGGCTGGCTCGCAACCGTTTCAAAACCACATTCCGACTGCAGCCCTCAGGCATCCTCTCCATCATTGGCGCAATATTGTTGGGGCTTGGAGCATGGACACTCGCTCACGAAGCCTTCTTAATCGCCGAATCCCTAGGTGTGGGCGGTTTATCGGATCAACAGATAGCAGGAGCCGAGGCAACAGTCGCAAAGATGCGTCAAACCTCACCTCTATTGTTGATTGCTGTTTTCGCTCTTACCCCAGCAGTCATTGAGGAACTGTGCTTTCGGGGCTATCTCTTTTCAGCGATACGGGGGGCCGCATCACCGCTTCGCACGGTTCTGATCACCGCCTTGTTGTTTGGCCTGTTCCATGTACTGACCGGCAGTGCTTTGCTGATAGAGAGGTTCGTTCCTTCAACACTCATGGGTCTGATTATCGGCTGGGTGGCTTACCGCACAGGGAGTGTCTATCCCGGCATCGTGATTCACTTCGTTCACAATGGGCTACTCAACACCGTCTTGTATTACCAAGACCAGCTTGGTTTTCTCGGAGCTGGTTTTGACGATCAAACGCATCTTCCTCCCCATTGGCTGGCGATTGCTGCCGTTCTGGTCCTCGTTGGCGCCGGCCTTGTTTGGGTTTCCTCTCGCAACCGAGCGGAAACATCAGCGATGCCCTCTGAAAATCCCGCCCCTCCGACGAATGATTCAGAAATAGCTTAGCTAGGAGTGTTTTGATGGGGGCGTCCACTCTCGTTCAGAACGCAGGATGTCTAACTGACCGCAACTCGGGCAAAAAACGCGTCGGAGTAAGGGAAGAACATCAATACCCGCCAGCAACCATTAACAGTACAAGCCGGTTCGGCTACGAGACCACGAACTCAATTCCGATCGACCAGCAACGAGCATCTCGGCACATCTCATTTCGAGCTTCCCTTTCAAGTGTTTGTTTGAGGGCTCTCGATCAAAAGACGAGCAGCGTTTTCTCGTCGATGCTTTCCACCCGCGTCGATACGTGAGATTTCGCCATCAATGGTTTGCACCTTTCGCTAGACGGTGATCCCAGCCCATTAGCGTGTGGAGACTATTTCCCACGGTACTTGAATCCCAGACATTTGCAGCACAGCGGCACCACCGATCAGGATCAAAACCGCTGCCACGCTGACGAAGACCAACTGCCCCCCACTTCCGGACTTTTTAATTTCCGATGCCTGATCATCCTGGTTCGAGAGTCCAAGGACACGGGCGACTCTTTGAGGAGCGTCGTCATCAACAAATGCGAGGCCTGCAAAACAACCACTTCCGGAAACACGCTTCCATTGCAATTTTGTTTCTACGCATAGGTCATTGTCATGCTCACCAGCAATGATCAACTTCAGATGATCATCGTCGGGAATGACCACATCCGTGTGGATCATCAAGCCGCCATTGGAATAATCGCGGAGCTCGATATGCACTTGATCAGGATGCTGTGACCAGAACATTCTGGCTGAATGTGTCACCTCGATACGCGCGTCACGGCGACGTTTAAGGAATCCTTGGTCTGCCAATTTGTGCAAAACTTCGTCTCCGACATTTTCATTCAAACTGCAACCGACAATGATCTTTCCGTCACCCCGTGGTTCAACGTTTCTGACCTCACCATGAAACACATCCGTAAGTAACGGAGTGTCCATTTTGACCTGAATTCGTTGTCCCACGCGGTACTGGCCAACGCAGAGTAATCGCAGCCCATTGCTCGAAAGGTCGAGCACGGTTCCGGTATTCCCGTCTACACCTTCAACCGCGATGCAGCAAGTAAGTGCCCGCATGTCCTTGGTTTTGTACCATTGCTGCTTTCGATTTTCAGCGGTGTCTTCGATAGATTCTTTTCGAGCTGTCATGGGCTGCGTGGATAAAATCAGATTACGTGTAACTAAGGATTTTTAGCTCGCAATTCACGCGAGCCGCATTTTTTTCAGATCCTGGGTGTCGTGCAACAACAAATCGGAGATAATTGTTGCGGGAGTGATGGCTTATAGCGAAAACTCCGGAAATTACGTCGCTAAGCTCGTTTTCTTTTCGACGCACAGTCCTTCCCCTACACACGTGGCAACGATTGATCTTCCTGAACGCCTCACCGCTCCGTGCGGAACACCTGACGCTCCCTAACTCACATAAACATCGCTAATGAATCCTGATGCTTCATTCCCCCTTAAGCCATCTTCATAAGCTCACATGCTGGACCTTGCAGGCTTGGGTTCTGTGTGCGTTATTTGCCGATACCGGCGTTGCCCGAGGTGATTGGCACCAATGGCGAGGACCACTTGGGACTGGTGTTGCCCCCAACGCAACACCGCCAACCGAATGGACCCAAGAGCGAAATATTTCCTGGAAGACCCAACTCGAAGGTGAAGGACACGGAACCCCTGTCGTTTCACGCGGGCTCATTTTCTTGACAACCGCAATTCCAGTGGGCCCCCCGTTTGAACCTCGACAAAGTGGTCGCCCTGGCGCCCACGACAATCGGCGTGTGACGACCAAGTACCAATTCCAAGCGTGGGCCATTAAGGCAGCAGACGGTACGCTACTTTGGAAAAAAACGCTCCAAGAAGCGATCCCTATAGAAGGTGCACATAACACTGCTAGCTTGGCTTCAGCGTCGCCGGTAACTGACGGGAAACGTTTCTATGCCTTTTTTGGTTCACATGGCCTCTACTGCCTTAACCGAAAAGGTGAACTGCTATGGCAGAAACAGTTAGGAGCCATGCACACCAAGCACGGCCATGGCGAAGGTGCTTCACCCGCATTACACGGTCAAACGCTAGTGGTGAACTGGGACCATGAAGGTGAGTCGTTTCTTATAGCGCTCGATTCCGCCGACGGCACCGAAAAGTGGCGTGTTGCGAGGAATGAGGTGACTTCTTGGAGTACACCGATCATCAGCAACGTCGATGGAGAGCAACAGGTGATCGTTTGCGGCACAGATAAAGTTCGCGGATACAGCCTTTCAAATGGAAATGTTGTTTGGGAAAGCGGTGGGATGTCCGCCAACATTGTCGCAACACCGGTTGCCGGGAATGGCGTATTGTATGCAGGTAGTAGCTATGAAAAACGCATCCTGATGGCGATCCAACTGAGCGGAGCCAAAGGTGACATCACCGGCTCTGACCGGATTCTTTGGACTCGCACACGAGGCACACCCTACGTTCCTTCCCCGTTGCTGTACCGAGGCTCACTCTATTTTTTGACACACTATCAAAACGTATTAACCCGAATCACAGCCGAAACCGGGCGGAATGCTCCCGGGGCACTGCGTCTAGGACCACTTTCCAACATCTATGCATCACCCGTTGCAGCGAACGGCCATGTATACATCACAGATCTCAATGGTCAGACCCTCGTCATCACCGACACAGAGATTCCCCGGTTCGTCTCCATCAACCCAATCGGCGAGTCTGTCAGCGCATCTCTCGTGATCGACGGATCGATGATCCTAATTCGCGGCTCGAAACATCTTTACTGCGTTAGCGTGCAATGACAAATTCCACCTCGACTTTGTCCGGATTTCTGAGAGAATTCGCGGCATGACCCACGCTCCTCCGCTGCCGATGTTAATTACCGGAATCGCCGGGGTTCCGGGGTATAACGCCTTCCATCACTTTCGCACCCTCTATGGTGATCAAGTCATAGGGTTGCGTCAGGCTTCAATGTGGCCTCTCGCAGGTGACGGAATCGTTGCCTGTGATGTTGAAGACGCAACCGGAATCGAACGTCTGTGGGATCAATACAAGTTCAGAAGCCTCCTGAATTGCGCCGGAACTTGCCGCCTCAAATCGTGTGAACTTGATCCCGTCATGGCGCATCGGGTGAATGTCGCAGGCACGGCCAATATCATGACCGGTGCTGCCAGACAGCAAGCCCGTACGATTCATTTGTCCATTGACTTGGTGTTTTCAGGCGAACATCAGGGCGAGTATACCGAAGAAGATCCTCTCGACCCAGTAACTGTCTACGGTGCCAAAATGGTCGAGGCCGAAACCCTGGTCAAAACACTTTGCCCGGATAGTTGCATTCTTCGCATCTCACTGCCGATGGGGATCAGTTTCAACGGCCACGCCGGTGCGATTGACTGGATTGCATCCCGTTTCAAGCAGGACAAGCCCGCCACGCTGTATTACGATGAGATTAGAACCCCCACTTACACGGACTGCATGAACCGACTTTATGAGCGATTATTTTCCCAGCCGATCTCGGGTACCTTTCACGCTGGCGGTCCCCGAACGCTAAGTCTTTTCGAAATTGCGCAAATCGTTTCTGTCGTGGGCGGCTACGATCCAGCTTTATTACAAGGCTGTCCCCGGATTGAGGCAGGACCGATCCCGCCCAGAGCTGGCAACGTCACAATGAACTCTTCGAAGCTCATTGAAACACTGGGTTATCAACCATTCGATCCTTGGCCATTTCCCGCCCACTTGGTGCCCACCCACAGAACATGGCATCGTGAACAGACTCAATTTGGTGGTTCACAAGAACGCGTCCATTCACTTCTGTATCAAAATCCCAATGCACCAGGCACTGTGCCCCCCAGTCGGTCCCAACTGTGGGGATCAAAACGTTTTCCAATGTAAAAGCAGGTGAATCCCTTTGGGGCAACGGTTCCTTGAGCCGGAACTTCAACCAACGCTGAAAGAGTTTTTCCCCAAGAATGGCTTGAACCACTAAACTGATCCCTCACACACACGCTCGCTTACCCATTTTCTTGCTACTTTAAAATCAGAAATCATATGCGACTTTCAACTCTTCATCGGATTGCCGTTAGTCTTTGCACGGTAGCATCGTTGCAAACCGCCGTACTATCGCAAGACGCCACTCCCGCTGACGAAGCAACTGCGACACAAACTGAATTAGCGCGGGGATTTGTTTTTGATGACAAGAACGGTAATGGCAAGCGTGACGGTGACGAGCCCGGTATCCAAGGCATCCGCGTCAGCAATGGAACATCCATTGTAAAAACAGATGAGGATGGCCGGTATGTACTCCCCATCGATAATGACACGATCATCTTTGTAATCAAACCAAGGGACTGGGCTACCCCCTTAAACCGTAACCACTTGCCCCAGTTCTATTACATCCACAAGCCCAATGGTTCACCACAGAATTTCAGGTTTGCGGGTGTTGCTCCTACTGGCCCTTTGCCCCAGTCCATTGATTTTCCGCTTTTACGCAGAGTTGAACCAGACAAATTCAAAGCGATCATGTTCGGCGATCCCCAGCCCAAGAACGTTGCTGAGGTTGAATACATGTCACATGACATCATCGAACAGATCATTTCAGAACAAGCACACGGTGCAGCCTTTGGCGTAACATTGGGTGACATCGTGTTTGATGATTTAAGTGTGATGGAACCACATAACCAATCTGTCGCGCTGATTGGCATCCCCTGGTACAACGTGATCGGCAACCATGACTTGAACCTGGAGGCCCAAACTGACGACCAGAGCGACGAAACATTTGAACGTATCTATGGCCCATCCTACTACTCGTTCGATTATGGGCCGACTCATTTCATGGTACTTGACGACGTTCAATGGCATGGCCCAGAGGGCGAGAAAAAGGGGGGTTACCACGGCGGTTTCAGCACAGAACAGATGACCTTCATTCGAAATGATCTTGCTTTGATCCCTAAGGACCAACTGGTTGTTTTGATGATGCACATTCCACTTGATGGGGTTCGAGATCGCGAGCAGCTATATCGATTGATTGAACAACGACCGGCCACAGTTTCGCTTTCAGCCCATACGCATTACATGGAGCATCGATTTCTCGGTGCAGAAAATGGCTGGAAAGGCCCTAAAAAGCATCATCACATTGTCAATGTGACTGTCTGCGGTAGTTGGTGGCGAGGACGTGAGGACGAGCGTGGCATCCCTCACGCAACCATGAGTGATGGAGGACCCAATGGTTACTCAATCATGGAATTTGACGGCCAGAACTACAAGCTTGAAATGCGTGGTGCCAATCGTGCAGCAAGCTATCAGATGAATGTTTATGCCCCAGAATCCGTAACTCAACAGGAACTCGCCAAAACCGATGTGATCGCCAACGTCTTCAACGGTTCTGAAAAATCAAAAGTCAGCTTCCGCATTGGAAATCAGGAGGGAAAGTTTGGACAATGGCATCCGATGAAACGTTCTCGCATGGCTGACCCAGCTTTTGTTGCCGAAAAGAAGCGTGAAGAAGACGTTCCCAACAGACCGTGGACCTCCTTACCAGGTGCTCACTCAACACCTCACATTTGGGTCTCGAAACTACCCGTCAATCTTCAACTTGGAACACAGGTGATCGAAGTGCGGGCCACCAACGTTATCGGGAAAGAGGTAAGCGGTCGTCGCGTGATTCAAGTAAAAGCCGAGTAACGACCAATACGACAACCGCGACTTGACGAAATGAAGCCAGGGCAAATGTCACAACGGATTTCGCATTCGAGCCATCCGGCAAGCCAAGTCGCGTCATGCCACCAGACGGGTCCATCAGTCAGTGCCCAGGTTCAGCTTTAACTTCAGGCTCAGCTTTGACTACAGGTTCAGCCTTTTGGTCTGTCTCTTTCTCTGGAAATTTCCGGAAGACATGAAAGGCGATGGCGATCGAGACGAGCAACAACACAAAGCCGACGAAAAAAGGCGCTCCGGGCACCTGCACGGGAGCCTCGTCACTAATGAAATAGCTGAACAAAAAAGTATTGAACAAAATCGGCGCGATGATATTTGTGAGGCTCGTCAGGGAAGTGAGGGCGCCTTGAATCTTTCCTTGCTCCGTCTCGTCGACACGACTGGTCACGAGGCTTTGGATCGCTGGCCCACTAACCCCGGCAAATGCTCCAAAAACAATGATTCCGGGGATCATCCAGCCTTGAGACGCCAAGCCGTAGCCCAGAAAAGCTAACGCTCCAACCAACGTACCGATGACGACGGTGCGACGCTCCCCCAACCGCCGCACTGTCGGTCGCACGAGGCCTCCCTGCACGATGACAGCCATGATGCCCACCAACCCCAGTGCGTAGCCATTCATACTGGCATCCCACTCATAACGAAAACCGGTGTAAAGAACCCAAACGTTCTCCAGCCCACGTTGTGCAAGCGACTTACAAGCAAACACCGCTGCCAACCCGGCGACCATGGGGTACATACGAATACGTCGCAAAGTCCCGAATGGATTCGCGTTCTTCAGATTAAATGCACTACGTTTGTCGACGGGCAATGACTCGGGTAACACAAAATACCCGTAAAGCCAATTCACTAATGCCAAAGCCGCTGCAACGAAGAATGGCAGACGTAGGCCGTACCCCCCCAGGAAGCCGCCCAACGCAGGACCGATGGTAAAGCCGAGACCGAACATCATGCCGACAAATCCGAAGTTCCTTGCTCGTGTTTCATCCGTCGACACATCGGCAATGTAAGCGTTAGCAGTCGTGAAGTTTGCTCCCATGATCCCAGCCAATACTCGACCAAGGAACAACCACCAAATACTTGGAGCAAAACCCTGAATCAAAAAATCGACGCCCAGCCCGAAAAGAGAAACCAAAATCACCGGCCGACGACCAAACCGATCGGACAGCGCTCCCATAATCGGTGCGAACAAAAACTGCATTAAGGCGTAGGTCGCACTGATGACACCCACGTACTTACCGGCGCGGGCGAAATCTTCGGACGCCGACATCTCACCGGAAGCCCCCTCAGTCGCACTTGCCAAAGCATCGGCGACTCCATCCGGCAACAGGCCCGTTGAATCGGCTTCCACCAGTTGCTTGACCAATTCTGGCAGCACGGGAACGATAATGCCGATTCCCAAAATATCAATGAACAGCGTCACCAAGATGAACGCGATCGCAGCCTTGCGTTCTTTGCCGGGGGGGTGGGTCATGTGGTCAAGTTAGCCGAGGGATTTCGCAGCGAGCGATGAAAGGAGGCTCTATTCTAGCTACTGAACGCTGGACCAACAGGACGAGTAAAGGTGTGAATTCAAATTTGTAAAGGCTTCGCGGCCAACAGCTGTGTTTATTACCGCCCACTTACTACCCCAATGCCGCCCAAAACTCGTTGCCATCGCTTTTACTGGAAGTCTGATTTTGCATCAATAAAGTAGTAGAAACTGTTAGAACACGGCCGCTTTCCGAATCGCCATGGTTGCACCACCAACGTTCGCCACCACCTTGACCTCCAGGCGTTTTTCACCAATTGACGCCTGCCCCCATGTGCACGAATATTTCACCACCACGCGGTCGCCCAGTTGCTCTTTTCCGCGGCCATGCTGGCGTCTCGCACTCTCAGGGGCATGTTTTTGTTCAAATCCCTCAAACGCCAGCCAGTCAATCAATCAATCTGCCACCAACTGTTCGCATGCGCCCCAGGCAGCCTCCAACCCAATCATTTTCCATCAGTCCGGAGCTGTCACCAACTCGCCTGACAGAGCTCACATCACGCCGTTTTAGGTGCAATTGGCCGCTGCAGAGACTTCTCACCCAGTTGGAATCTTGCCAATCCGGTCGCTCATGGGTAGTCTGTTTAACCCGCTTACCCTCGCCTCAGGAACCGTTCTGTTGATGAATGACACTGATCCCTCCGCGACTCAAGAATTAAGTTCTGACGACGTTCAGAGCATCCAACGTTTGCAGCAGTGTCACAGTCGGTTAAAAACCGAGCTTGGCCGCGTCATCGTGGGGCAAACTGATGTGATCGACCAATTAGCAACCGTGCTGTTTTCGAGGGGGCACGCCCTTTTGATGGGTGTTCCCGGCTTGGCGAAGACACTGCTAATCAGCAAACTCGCCGAAACGATGTCATTGGACTTCAACCGAATTCAGTTCACGCCAGACCTGATGCCGATGGACATCACAGGTACTGATATCCTGCAAGACACAGCCGAGGGTCGCAGGGAATTTCAGTTCATTCACGGTCCAGTATTCGCCAACATTGTTTTAGCTGACGAAATCAATCGAGCGCCGCCCAAAACTCAGGCAGCCATGCTTGAGGCAATGCAGGAGCGTCGCGTCACAGTGTTGGGAAAACCATACAAGCTGGAAGAACCGTTTTTTGTATTGGCGACACAGAATCCCGTGGAACAGGAAGGTACGTACCCGCTTCCGGAAGCACAACTCGACCGCTTCATGTTCTTAATCGAGCTGACTTACCCGAATGAACTCGAAGAAATTGAGATTGCTCGAACCACCACTGGAACTTCTCTGCCAACGCTGGAACCGTTACTCAAGGCTGAAGAGATCACAGCATTCCAAGATCTCACACGCCGAATTCCGGTACCGGAGCATATTTACCAGTACGCCGTTCGGTTGGTCCGTCAAACCCGGCCGCAAGAAGGCACGGCACCTGATTGGCTGAAGCCGCTTGTCTCTTGGGGCGCCGGCCCAAGAGCCGTTCAGTATTTGATCCTTGGCGGCAAAACCCGTGCGGCGTTACACGGTCAGTACATGGTACGTCTGGAAGACATCCAAGCTGTTGCTGAACCCGTTTTAACCCATCGCATGATCACAACATTCGCGGCGCAAAGCGAAGGCATTGATGCCAGAAAGATTGTCAAACGCCTGGTGCAGGAAACCACGCCAAGTGGGCTAGCGCCAACAGGAACAGCAGCGGCACGAGGCTGATCGTGGGAACTGGTTACGGACATCAAAATCATCGCCAACGGGTTCATGGCAATCTTGGGTTGCCCGCAATTGCAATCCACCACTCTTGGGTGTTGTGTCGCGTTCATTTGGCGTTGGGGTGGA
>DOPG01000293.1 GCA_003513555.1 Rhodopirellula sp.
AAGGCATGGGAACGCCCAAGCCTGATCGTGGCGATGGACACATACGCCTCACCGATGTAACCAAGCCTTCATTACGCTATTTCCCGGCTCCCGGCAAGAAGCAACCTGTACCCGCGGTCATTTTATGTCCGGGAGGAGGATACGTGTCTCTTGTCACAACGAAAATGACTCCGATTGCCGAATGGCTTAACAGTCACGGCATCTCCGCATTTATCCTGATCTATCGGGTCCCGAAAAAACGCAAAGATGCCTTTGAGGATATTCAGCGAGCTGTCCGGATTGTCCGCTCGCGAGCATCAGAGTGGAACATAGATCCAAGGCGGATTGGCGTCATGGGGTCTTCAGCGGGAGGACACCTTGCGGCCCGAGTCAGTACAGGTTTTGATCTCAAAACCTACGAGGAAGTCGATAAGCTTGACGCTGTCAGCTGCAAACCAGACTTCACGGTGTTGCTTTACCCAGCCTATATGAACAAAGGGAAAGAGCTGAGTACGGACTTTTCTGTTTCCAATAAAATCAGTCCAACTCTGATCGTATCAGCCAAAGACGACAAGGGCTTTTTTCCCGGAAGTCCAATTTATGCCGAGGCTCTGAAAGAAGCCGGTGCATCCATTCGCGTCCACTTTTTTGAGAAGGGCGGTCACGGCTTCTCCCTTCGACCTCAACAGCACCCACTGTCAACTTGGCCGGAGCTTTGCGTGCAATGGTTGAGAGACAAGGACATTATCAAAGAAGCCGAACAAGAGAACACACCTAACAAGAACTAGCTCGAACGCGGTTCGATGAAGTGTTCCAACCTTACGAACATCTGACTCTAAAAACCCTGATTACATGCTTACAGTGAGAGACAAGTGAGAATTTGCAAAAAACTGGCGTGCTATCTGATCTTGGGTTTGGTGATATCAGTGGGTCCCGCGGAAGCCCAGGCAGCATCAAAGCCCGACAAAATCGTGGCGGCAGACCTCCTGACCGTGAAGGAACCCGGATCGCAAGCTGAGTCACGGTTACGGGTCATCCGCTTGACGACGCAGAGCGGCGCTACAGGCTATGGGGATTACTTGGATTTCGGTCTACCCACCGAAAACGAGGCAGAAACACTGGCTCGATTGGTGAACCGATACGCTGCGCAGGATTACAAGCAAAATATCTTCCTGACCGACCCATCCATGCGGGCCGTTGGCAGCGGTCACACGGTTCTTGGCCAGACTGCTAATGACGTTCTCAGTGCCCAAACGCCCTATTGGCCCGGGCGCGCCTTGTATCACCGAGAAGGCTTCGGCCGGATGTGGCAGGGTCCGGGAAAGTCAGCACTCATCATTGCCCTGCAGACCGCCCTGCTCGCCCTCGCCGAGGAAACTGGCCCCTGCCAGGTCCGGCTCTGTCCGTCGATCACAATTGACCGGGAAGAAGACGGCAAGCGCCGGCTCTGCACGCCTGAGGAAATGCAGCAGAGGGTGGCATCGCTCAAGGAAGCCGGCTTTACCGCCGTCCGGCTGGAACTGGCCGGCGCCCTCGATGATGAGATGAAGGCACGCGGCGAATGTGCCCCCTACCGCTACCCGCAGGAGGTGCTGGGTCAGATCGACAAGCTGGTAGTAGCATCAAAAAAGGCCGCTGGTATGGAAATGGATCTGGTCGTTGCCGCCGCTATGAACTTGAGTACGGATGGCATGACCTACCTCGCGCTGCGTTGTGAAAGGAACGGGGTGACCCTGCTCGAAAACCCCATGGCGCTCCGCCACCTGATCGAACAGGGTCACGCCCGCAAAGAGTTCACTCAGCCCCTGGGGTTTGGCGGAGATTATCATGCGATCGAGGACTTCGCCCAGGGCATCAAGCAGCAGATCGGCACCGTCCTGACACCGGACGCCGGCCGCATTGGCGGCGTGACGATGCTCGCCCGGGCGGCCGACCTGGCGAAGGACGCCAAACTGAAAGTGGCTCCGGTGGTGCAAGGTGGTCCTCTTTCATTGCTGGCGGTCGCACGGTCGCTCACCGGACGCGGTGAAGTGCTGTGGGTGACCTCCCCCTACCAGGACGTATGGCTGAAAGAGGACGGTGTGCTCAAGCACCCCTTGAAGATGGCGAACGGAGCGCTCGCCACCGAATCGTGTGAGATTGATGAAACAAAATTTCAGGTCAAGCGAATTGCCCAGGCAGAAACAAAGAAGAACGAATAGTGATGGATCATCAAGCATGGAAACCCGAAGCGTAAGCGAGGGACTGCGATTGCCGCGACTTCCATCCCTCGCTCACGCGTCGGGTTACCTTTTACGACCACGTCAAAAAACAATGACACAGGAATAGTGATGGATCATCAACCAATCAGCAACCAACCAAATCGTCGAGAACTTCTCAAGCAGTCTGTGTTGGGGGCCGGGGCCCTGGCTAGCCTACCGTCGCTGAACCTTCCGCTACTTGCAGCTGCCTCGGACAGCCGCATTGAAGCACTGGAATTGCTCGTATTGCAACGCAACCGCGAACAGCGGCGCGTGCTGAAAGTGATCTCGAGCACAGGAGCAGCTGGATTCGCGGATTTCCCGGACCTCGACTACGCACCGGCACTGGGCGGTGTCGCCAAGGAGCATCTGATCGATGCCAATCCCTCGGCAGTAGAAGCCATCTGGTCAACCATGCGGCGGGCTGGTGTCCTCTGTTCGCATCGCACCGCCGTCGATTATGCCCTATGGGATCTCCTTGGCAGGGAGACCGGAAAGCCTGTCTACGAACTACTCGGTGGGCCGGTACGTGACCGAATCCGGATCTACTACTACGGCAAGCCACCCAAACATCAGCTAGAAAACGAAGACGCCTGGCGCGCCCTCGGTCGAAAACTGGCCACGCAACCCGGCGCGGTTGTGAAGGTCGATCCCTGGTTGGTTTTCGAACGATTTGGCGACAGGAAAGTCTGGGAGGACACGGTCTACGAGGCTGGCGGAAGAATGCCGACCAAGGAGAACATCGCCTACAATGAAATGGTCTTCCGTTGCCTTCGTGAAGGAGCCGGCGACAAAGTGGACCTGATCCACGGTGGGCATGGCCAGTGCAGTGCCGAAGGAGCCATCGCGACCTGCAAACGGCTCGAACAGTATGACCTTTTCTGGATCGAAGAACCGACGTCGCCCACCAGCAGCATGGATGAAATGGCCAAAGTGGCCGCGGCCACCACGGTGCCCGTTGCGACAGGCGAAAATCTTCAGGGCCTGGAAGATTTCACTCGGCTGATCGACAAGCGTGCTGCGTCGATTCTCAATCTGCCACCACCCAACGTGGGCGGCCTCACCGAAGCCCGCAAGATCGCCACCCTGGCCGAACTGCGGGGCATTCAGATTGCGCCGCATTTCTTTTCCTATGGCCCGTTAACCTGGGTCGCCATGGCCAACCTGTGCATGGCCACCCCCAATGTGTTGATTCTGGAAGCAAATACGTTACGAGAAAATCCGTCCGGACCCAAAGGCCTCAATAAGAATCAATTTTTCAAAGAACCGATCCAATTCGACGGCTACTACTTCGTGCCTTCCGGCAAACCGGGATTGGGTTATGAATACGATGAGAAATTCGTTGTGAGCCGGAAAAGGTTCGCATGAATAACGAATCGCACTTCATCCCTTTGTCGTGCTGCAACGAGCGACAAAACGGTACTGGTAGGTACTGCAAAACTTCAGCAAGCGTTCAATCGCAGATTGTATCGGCACGACTCACGCTAGTGCTGAATGAAGCATGCCTTACAAAGAGATCGTTTACGTGACTCTCAGCAACCACAACCCAACTTTCAACCTGAAATTACAAGAGACCTCAACCATGAATCACATGACCCACACCTGCGCAGCATTGCTCTACAGTACACTCCTATGTCTGTTCACGTGCGATGCATCTGCCGCCGATCCACCCGCTTTCGAATCAGAGATTTTCAAGACCGGCACGCTCGTCTACTCCGATGATTTTGATGGCAACATCGATCGAGAGCGTTGGGGTGCACCGACGAAGGACAAACAGATCAGGAACGGCAATCTGGTCGTGGTTCCCAAGTTCCAGTCAAAGGAGGAGGCAATGAAAGCCCTGAAACGGGATCATCATCTCGGCCTCGAACCGATCGTTCATATCAATCGCATCCCTGAGGCGTTTGTGTGCCACCTGCGTTACAAGTTTGACACGAAAAAACTGACTCCTGGACGACCCAGTTTTCAAATTGGTCACCACATGATCGTGCTGAATTACCTTGAAGATGGTGGACACCGGATTAAATTGCCCGACGGTCCTTCATTCGCAGAACCAGACTCAGGCATGAAACTGGGAGAGTGGATCGATCTGGTCATCGAATACAAGAAAGGTGAGATACGAATGGTCGTCAACGGACACGACAAGACGTACAAACATGCTGCCGTCACGATCATCAACGAAAAAGACAAACTGGGGACAAGGTTTACTTTCAAAGGCGGCCCGGATTGCCAGATCGTATTTGACTCCGTACGACTCTGGAATTGCCAAGAGTGAAGTCGCGGGATTCCAATGGTTCCAGCGTTTTCTCGGGACCTGGCATTTGAAGCGGACTCGGTGCTCTACTTGGCAGGTGAGATTTTGGCGGTAAGGCCATCACACCAAATTTTGTGCTCGTCGGTATAATACAAGTATGCGCGGCTAGCGGGTCCGGTGTAAGTCCCAGGAATCGCCCCGATAAGACTGATAGGAACATCAACGCGTTGCTCGGCCTCCAGAGCCAACCAGTACAGGATCACCTCACGTCCCCTGACCTCGTAGGCAGCGATCTTGCCGGCAGTCACCAATTCTTTGAGCTGATCGTGACGAACTTCCATTCCACCCGGAATGCCAATGATGGCTGTGGGTGTCGGTACTTTCTGACTGGTTGTATTGAAGAGACTCACGTTGACTTCGGTGCTGGCCCCCTCGTCGATTTTCCGATCTGCCAGAGCGACTTCGAGGTGTAACTTGCACTTGTCAGATGAGTTGGGTGTGAGTGTGTTGTAGTCTGCCGTGATGGAATAAGGCATTTCCGAACCACCCGTCATGACCACTTGAATCTCATGTTTGCCTTCGGTCAGCATTTCGTCGAACGAGGGGAGTTCAATGGCTCCCTGAGTGTCTTCATTGAAAGCGACGGGCTCTCCAACCGGCCGACCGTCAACGACAAGTTGCAAGGCCCCCGATGCCCTGGGCTTCGCGTGAGCGAGGTCGTAAGCCACAATGGCCTGCAGTGCAAGAATGGTTGACTGAGTGGATCCAAATCGCCCACCTTTGCAAACTCCCGACAGATACTCGATGGCATGCTCCACATTGGGAGCGTATGCAGAGTTGCGAAGCCATGCCGTTGCCGCGAGAGCAGTTGTTTCAATTTTGAGAGCTTCACCCCCACTGCCAACGACCGAAACGGTTGCCCCCTCAAGCGATCCATCACTAGCTTGCAGTCCAGCCAGTTTATCAAGCATGTGTTCTTCTCCGTCACTGTCGCCAGCAAGGAAGAAAACATTTGCGGCTAATGCCATCACGTAGGTGTTATTGGTGGTTTCAGCCGTGTTTCGAACCCAAGCGACTTCAGTCGACAAGTCGGCGTCAACACTGGCTTTCAACAATGCCCAAGTGTTGTACGTGAATGCCACATCGGGGTCTGCCAACCACGTGTGCAGCGTATTCGTTTTCCGTTCAAAACCACCCTTACCGTCTCGTTGGTTCAGTAACCACTGGCGCGTCCGCTGCAACATGGCGGGATCAACGTGGCGTACCTGGGCCATGTCTGTAAATTCCATCAAACCGTAAGCAGTCAATGCATCGTGTCCCGGATCGTTACCAAACCATTCAAAGCCACCGCCTTTGCACTCGTATCCAATTAGCCGTTGATAGCCTTTTTCCAGCATGTCTGAACTGCGCTGTATCAAACTGGGGTCAACTCCCTGATGGGACATGAAGTATTGCTGAGCCATGACCAACGGATAGGTGGATGAACTTGTTTGCTCAAAGCACCCGTAAGGTTCCTGAATCAATCTTTCCAGAGCCTGATTCATGCTGGCCAGCGGTGTTGGGTAAATGACAACCCGCGTGGTGAGGCTGTCACCGATCAACGAAGGTGGAATTGCAATTTCGTGAGTGACGGTCTCCCCTTCTTGGATCAATCCACCAAAACCGGATTCCACGGGGAATCCCAACGGTCTGACAACGATACTGCGAGTCACGCGGTCGCTGTAGCCAGCGATGTCAGCGTTGAGCACCAACTCAGCCTTCCCCGGCTGCTTGAAGGGACCGACTCTGAATAATCTTCGTAGGCGTTCCTGTGCATCCAGAGAAAAAGCTGTACTGGTATTTTCCCCAAGCCCTGAGTTCGCCGATTCAAGCGTGAAGTCACCGTCCATCAAACTGCGATCCGTTGCGTTCACCAAACCAACTGGAATCCGAACTTGATCACCCGTGGAAACTTCCAATGGCAGCTTGGGTTCCAAATAGAACGGCTGAACCGATTCGATGATGGCCGAAGATTGTCCGAGTGCTCCGTTTTCCGCAAATGCATCGATCGAGGCGCGGAAACTGGTGACGGAATCGTTTAACGCAAATTCCACACTTGTCTTACCATCCTCGTCAGTCTTAACCCCCGCATTCCAATACAGGGTCTCCGTGAAATCAACTCGGTCACCAACTTTTCTGTCAGCACGAAGCTGGTGAGCATAAACACGCACGGTAACGAAATCATCAGCCACGTCGTCCGGAAAAAACTCATCCCCTTCGAAAATGTCCTCATCTTCCAAAAGGTCCTCAGCTGGCAACTTCATGCGGCCTTCCAACGCCAACCTTCGATTCAGAGCCGCAGGTTCCTGTACTTTTTGTCGCAGTGGTTGGTTCCCCGCTACTGGAACGTCCCTTACCCCATTCACGACCACAGCGAGATCACCGTCGATCAAGCCCGCTTCTGCCTGCTGCTGTGCTTCTCTCTGTACAACATCGGGTTCCTGTGCGTTCCCTGGCAACTGCCCCCCCATTCCGAACATCATCTCGTTAGATGCTTTGTCTATTGCACCCAGCATGCCGAATGTGTTTGCCAGACGTATTGCAAAAGCGCGGCGAGCATCGTCACCATAATCCGCCACAAAATCTTCAAATTTCACGTGCGAAAATCGACGCCATCCTTGTGTGCCCAGCAGCAGATCAACCGCCAGATCAGAATCTTCGCTATTCGGATCAAAGTAGATTTGAGCATCTGCCAAGTCCTTGACCTCATCTTCAAGCAATACCATCACTGGCAGCCTCGGAGCTTGGTCGCGGGTTTCCACCATTTCCAAAACACTGTCATCGGTGACCGTCAGACCGACGACCGCAGAAACAGGCTCCCCATTCGCATCCGTTGTGATGATGTCAAGCTTTGCCCTGCCACCAGGCGTATATTGCTCTGCGTTGGGTATGATTTTGATTTGCACTGCATCGACGGGCTGCCGAAAGATCAAGCGTTCAGCCAGTGGCTTACCCCTTGCATCCCACACGGTTGCCACGAGCACACCGGCAGCAGAATCCGGAGGAGTGAATCTGGCTTCAGCCAAACCATTAGTAACATCAACAAATCTCAATTTAGCGACTTCAGTTTCGCGTTGACTTAGCGTGACTGAAAACGGCTTGGCATCACTGGTGCCCGCTTTAATGACCACCGGTTCGCCCGAAAGGTAAACGTCTTGGACGGACTGCAAAACCG
>DOPG01000070.1 GCA_003513555.1 Rhodopirellula sp.
TGGCATGCTGCGAAATAATTTCGGGCGGATTTACAAACTGATCCTTACCGTACGAGTTAATTGTGTAGTTGCTGACATACATCCAATCTGAGTCAATCAAATCCAGCAGACTGAGATCGGACTTGAACAGCTCATCAAAAAAATAAAGCAGCTCGTCATACTGCGCTCGCACAGTTGTCGACACACCCTGAGTACCTGCAGCAGACGAATCGATTAACGCGTCGAACCCAATCCACTGCGCCGCAAATGACTCAGACAAGGAAAGGCGTCGCGGGCTACTCATCAATCGTTGAATTTGACGATCAAGCACCTTGGCTTCTCGAAGAGTTCCAGAAAATGCTGCGTCAAGCAATTCATCATCCGGAGTTGACCCCGTCAAGAAGTAAGACAAACGACTTGCAAACTCATGATCACTGATGCGGTAGGGCGTTGTTGTTGTTTTCACTGACTCTACTCGGTAGTGAAATTCCGGAAGAAGAAAAACTGTCCGCAACATGCTTTTCAACGCAACCATCGAATTATTGTTTTCTTGAGCAATGGCAAATACACGAACTGCATTTTCAAGATGCCTGCTCCCAGCATTTCCTCTCAGCGCACGCAATAAAAAAGGCTCAGCGATCTTTCTGACCTGATTTTCTGACAATTCTTCGGGCAAGACGGTCACGCCCGTCAACAGTTCAATTGACTCTGCACTTCCAGACATTTTTGCCAAAGCAAAATCGATGCACTTCATGTACGGTAACAAGGGAATGGGTTGGGATGCGAGCGATTCAGCATCATTTACAAACCCACTTTTACCGGGCACTTCAACCGGCAGGACACGATCAACGAGTCCTTTTTCCACATGCACACTTTTTAAGTGGTTGTATTCACTACGCATCCTGATTCCCAACAGGTCTTCAAGCGATGCAATGAATTCTTCATGTGTGAGTCGACGCAAAAGCGTGGGTCCAATGTGAGGTAAGCCGTCACGCAACACCAGACGCTCATGAAACCAAGTTTTAAACCGATCCAACTCATCGACAGAAAGAGAACTTTCCTCTGAAGGGGGCATCCTGCCCTGCGTAAGGACTGTCTCAACCCGCAACCACATTTCCTGTAAATCGTGTGGCAGCATTTGTTCGTCGGCGTGATCCTTCATTGAGTCAAGGACCGCGTCCAGATCAACGGATGCTTCAGCTCCCTCACCCTGATGACAATCGAGACAGCGTTCCGAAATCAACTTGTGCACCGGAAGGTCAATCTCAAAAGTGTCTTCGGCCCCTACCACGGAAGTTGCCAGCAAACAGAGTGCCCCCACTACCACCGAAGAGAAGCTCCGTTTCTGGAGCACCGTTAGCACCATCATGTCCAAACCTACACTGATTTCATTGCGTCGAGTTTCTTTCCATCCGACAACAGCATCGTGATTGACTTCTTGGCAAACGCTATCCATTGCGTGAACAGCCACCCGACTCATCCGCCATCAAATATCAAATGATTAGCGGTGCTTCGATAACGAGTGCCCTCGATCATAGTTGCATCGATCAATCTACAACGCAGTTTAGCGCAGAGGATCTCCTACATGTTCCGCTCATTCTAGCCAATGAAGATTAGTCGGTACGGCCGCTTATTCGAGGCACCTCAAAGAAAATGCCGACTTACTCGCATCGCAACGACGCACCCCCAATCCCAACAAACGCCAGTAGCAGTGGATTAAAAGCCTGCTATTTACTTTCACACACTCCCAAATACCGCATCATTTTTCGATGTGGGAACGCAAGACAGCGTGTGGCGTCGCTGTGCAATGAATACATCAACTCACTGCAAAACAGAATATTCTACGACCTGCCGACAAATTCACGATGCAGGAATTTCAGATTTGGGACGCCCAAAGTGATAGCCCTGAGCGAGTTCGAAGCCGATCTCGCGACAAATTTCAGCTTCGGCATCTTTCTCGATTCCTTCGGCCAACGGCGAGATACCAAAGTCACGAACCATGGAAACGAGAGTTTGCACCATGGTGATATGCTTGTGGGAACTTTGGTGGATATCCCGTATCAATGAAATATCAAATTTCAGGATTTCGGGAGGCACTTCAATCAAGTCAAGAATGCGTGCTTGTCCAGAACCAAAATCATCATAGGCAAGCGAAATCTGCAAATCGTCCAAGCGTGCCTGAACCACGGCCATTGCCGCAAGATCCGTGACGGCAGCTTCGTGAATTTCAAGCATCAGTACCTGATCGGGAACTGCATTGCGAAGCACCTCCAATGAATCCAGCAGTTCTTCCTGCATTAGCTCAGAGGGATGCGTATTCAAAAATAGAATTTGAGATTCGGGCAAATTCTGAGCGTGGTGCAAACCAGCTGTCCGGCACGCCGTACTGAGAGCATCCGAGAGCCCCAACTTTTCGGCAAGACGGAACATCTGCTGAGCGGTCGACAACTCTGGACTATAGCTTCGGGCCAGCACCTCATAACCGATCACACTTCTGTCAGCGAGCTTGATCACAGGCTGATAATGCGGAACCAAGCCAGTTCCATTTATCAGATCCTCAAGAGCCATTAGCTGAGACGGAAGGAAGCTGAAGTCTTTGGTTTCTTCAATTTGTGACACACTGTCATTGCGTATAAGAACTCGAAATTCGGACGCACCTAATTGGACAATATCATCTTCATCAAGCAGCACCTCACCAGTGATGCGTTCACCATTCACAAACGTTCCGTTGGTACTGTTCAGATCCCGCAGTACCAGCTGGTCATCTGGCCCCATGATGAACTCGGCGTGAAGACCAGAAACAGTCGGCCACATCAGCCGCAAGTCACAACCAAAACGCCTACCAATTCGGAATCCAGAGCGATTGATCTGAACTTCTTGAAAGTTCTGTCCGTCCTCGACAGATCCATACAGACACCACTCCCTCGGTTCCTGGGAAGTACTATCCGAAACTGTGAATTCTGAATTTGTTGACATACGACGGCGTTGCAATCGTGATACCGATCGCAAGGGAAATCGAGGCATTTTGAAGTAGGTGAGACATGCCAAATCGAATAATCAGCTGCAGAATGCCTCGGGAAACTATATGTCGGAGTGATACTGGGAGCCTCAGTAATCAATTCGAGCTACGGAAATTGCACCTCGTTATCTCGCCTCGGGACAGAAAAATGATTAGCACGCCTATGAATGTCACAGCCAGCATCACCGCTACAGCCTCACGAATCGGTTTCCAACGCTTCAATTCATCCACCGCCGTTTCGTCTACTACGGTCGTTTCGATGTAAAGAACTACCCGTATTCTGCGTGAGCGTCAGGTTAGACGAAGAGGATGCCAGATCGCTAAGGCCTAAAACATGCGATCTCACTGAATTGCATCTCCCCGCAGTCCAATACCCTAATCCACGCAAAAGCGATGCAACCACACAGCTGCTGACTGCGGAGGCCGCCATCAACAACGGTGCCTCAGCGGTACGTGGTACGCGTCACCTCAATGCACGCAATTTGATTACACTGTGTTCAGCTGGACTCACCGCCACAATTGCTCGGTTTCCGTTCACGTTTCGGCCTACGGCTCATCTAGCGGCAAATTCCCGGCTCGTAACCGAAGCATCCCATCAGTACATTCCACACATTCCACCAACCTGCCCATTCTTAAGCCGCATCGCCGAGTTCTTAATGCAAGTAGCGAAGATCCCTCAAATTAAATTGGCGACAGTGAGTCAATTGCATACTCACGTGCATGGCATGCCATTTTTAGTCTTAGTGTCTTGCTGGCTAATTGCCACTACTGCAACGGCCCAATCAGGTGGCGCGAACACCGACTCAACGGTGCGTTCCTTCCTTGCTCAGCACTGCATCAAGTGCCATAACACAAGCACCCACAAAGGGGATCTCACTCTAACCGATATTGATGCTTCCTCTTTTACACCAGAGTCTGTTTTATCTCCGGACACGGCAGAAGTTTATGAACGGGTTCTATCAGTACTGGAGAGCGGGGAAATGCCCCCCGCGGATCAGCAGAGGCCGGAGAAAGAAGCGGTCACCCTAATTCGTAAATGGCTTGAAATTCAACTAAGGTCGTCTGCCGACCAGATGGCGGGAAAACACCCAATCACGACGACCCGTCGACTGACGAACTTTGAATATCAAAACACAATGCGTGACCTACTGGGTTTTGAACTGCAACTGCTGGAAGATCTTCCCAAAGATCCCATCACCGCCTATCGATTCAATAACACCAGCGACATGATGCGTCTGGGCCCAGAACAAGTCGCTCGTTATCTGGCAACAGGTCGCCGAGCGATGAAAGCGGCAATCGTCGATCCTGAAAAACCGGAAGTCCATCAATGGAGAAGCGAATGGAAACCACATGGTCTTGACCGCGGGCTTGGCGGAGACGAAGTAGGCGTGTGGGGTAATCGTCGTAACACCCCGGCAACCGGGATGGGGCTACGTAGTATCCCAGAAACGGGTGAATACCGCATTCGTATGCAGGCGTCAGCCATCCTGCCACCCGGCATCAAAGAATTGCCGCTTCGCTTGGTGATGGGATTTACACTGAACGTTAACAGTGCGACTCAACAGATGGCGCCCGTCGGGACAGTACGCCTGAGCAATACCCCTGACGATCCACAAATCATCGAGTTTCGCGGTCGAATAGAAAATCATCCACCGCAATTGGGCAAGCTGCAAAACGGCTTGCGTCAACCCAGCACGATGGTCATCACACCGCAAAATCTGTACGACGATGGAACACTCAACGACGGTAACCGGAATGTTGCGATGCCGCGAGCCGTGATCAACTGGATGGAGTTTGAGGCGCCGGTGACAGACGTCTGGCCCCCAAGCCATCACCAGCGGATCCTTTTTGAATCGCCGCTACAAGAACAGGATCCACCAGCTTATATCCGAAGCGTACTAAGGCAGTTCATTTCGCGTGCTTATCGACGTCCAGCAACGGATCACGATGTTGAGTCCTTTGAACGCATTTATAAACTTCTGCTGCCGGAACTAAAAACTCAAGAAGCAGCTATCCGCGAAACATTGGCAATGGTGCTCATTTCACCTCAGTTTCTCTACCACACCCGCGGCGCGGGTGTCGGAGAATGGCTGGCATACGAATTCGCCAGCAAATTGTCCTACTTTCTGTGGGGCAGCATGCCCGACGATGAATTGATGCAATTGGCGGCCAGTGGAAAGTTACTGGACAAAGATGTCATCCAAGGGCAGGTACTCCGAATGCTGTCCGATTCAAGATCGGCTGACTTCGTCAAAAACTTTACGATGCAGTGGCTGAGTCTGGCCAAACTGAAAACGGTGCCAATCAACCGAAGTCTGTTTCCTCGTTTTCTGTACTATGTCTCCGCAGGCGAGCGTGCTGGAACCGAAGTACCGTACCGCCCCACCATCCGGGACCACATGCTACAAGAAACCCTTGGTTTCATTCAGCAACTGATTCAACGGAATCTACCAGCAAGTCGTCTGGTTGATTCTGATTTCGCCTATTTAAACCAGCCGCTTGCAGCGCATTACGGTATCAGCAACGTTCAGGGCGATCAGTTTCGCGTCGTGCCGCTTCCAGCTACATCGCGAATCGGTGGGCTTCTCACTCATGGCTCAATTCTGCTGGCCAATGGAACCGGCTCCGCACCGCACCCTGTCTATCGAGCCGTCTGGCTTCGGGAAGCAATTTTGGGTGATGAAGTCCCACCACCGCCAGCTGATGTACCCGCGCTTTCTGAATCAGCCGGCGAGTCAGGTGAAAATGCTGTCGGTATCAAGGAACTGCTGGAACAACATCGACAAAAAGAAAGTTGCAACGACTGCCATTCCCGACTGGATCCATGGGGGATTCCCTTCGAACGCTACAATGCGACTGGGCGATTCCAATCGAAAGTTCCCAAAGCCGGAACGCGGGTCAACGGCTTCCATGAACACATCCATGGCGACATGCAGAGCTACGAGACCTATCTGACCTCCATTAACACCGAGTCAGTGGATGCCTCATCTAAATTGCCCACAGGAGAAACAGTTCGTAGCCTGAACGATTTGAAGAGATACTTGCTGGACAACCGAACCGACGAGATTGCGGAAAACATCATTCGTCGGATGTTCAGCTATGCGCTCGGGCGTGAACTGGACTGGCAAGATCGAACTGAGGTAAAACGGATGTCGCACCAATTACAGGAAGGTGGTTACCGCCTGCGTGATATCATCGTGTTGATATGCCAAAGTGAAACCTTCCGGAATGATCCCTAACCATTTGAACACCGCACCCTGGCAAGAATTCGACATCAAACCAGCGAAAACGTCTGTCCTACACAGGTAAAAAAATGAACAACAAGTCTTGGCGCGTCAGCCGACGTCAACTCATCAAGGGTGGTGGTGCGGCCCTCGCTTTACCACTTCTGAATGGAATGCGTTCGAATTCAGGCATGACTTGGGCTCAGGACAGCGATCATGGCAAGCTGCCAAAACGCATGTTAGTCAGTTACTTTGCATACGGCGCTTACATGCCCAATGGTGCGAGTGGGGTTCCCTCGGGAAATAAACCTCACCATGACTGGAGTTGGTGGCCGTGCAGTGCCCCGGGACCTCTAACGTTCAATCAATCATCCAAGCCGTTTGAGCCACTGAAAGATCAAATCTCATACCTCCGTGGGCTGGACCACAAGGGTGGCTGGTCCATGGGTGGCCACAGCTCTGGTGATGTATTTGCCACCGGCGCGGACATGACTGAGCAAGAGAAAACAAATAACATCTCAATTGACCAACTCGCTGCAAACACACATGGACACCGCACGCGTTATGCTTCGTTAGTTTTGGGAACAGAAGGTGGCACTGGTAGTTATGGATCCAGCAAGACGCTGTCCCACCGCGGTCCGGGACGCCCTATCCCATCGATGCACAAACCACAGGAAATCTTTAATGGGCTATTCCTCCCCTACGAAGGCAAGGGCATTGAGCAGGTGCGAGCTGGTCTAAAAAGAGAAGCCAGCATTCTGGACTTAATGATGGAACACAGTCGCAGCTTCAGTCGCAAGCTGGGTAAAGAAGATCAATCAAAAATGGCTGAGTACCTCGAATCGATTCGCTCACTTGAGCAACGGGTGGAAAGGACCAGCATGTGGACACACCAACCCTTGCCGGAAGTCGATACCAAAGGGCTAAACCTTGAGGTGTCACATAAAGATCCCAAGGAATACATTCGCTGCATGTACGACTTGGTTTACCTTGCCTTTCAAACTGACTCGACTCGTTTCGCGACCTTAATGCTTGAAAGCGAACAATCATCAGATAGCGAAATGTGGAATTACGCTACCTACACGTTGGGATACAAAGGTGCAACCCACGACATCGCTCACAAGCGACCAGCGGAATACTCAGGTCAATGGGATCGATGGCGAGCAGAGCAGCATGCATACTTCCTGAATCGATTACGCAACACGCCCGAGGGTGAAGGCAACATGCTTGACCGAACCATCGTGCTTTGGGGTTCCGCTCATCCGCATGCATCGCACAGCACGCGGAACTACCCAATCCACCTTGCAGGTGGAAATCATCTGGGCCTCAAGCACGGCAACTTACATGCATTCGAGGGTGACAGAAAGGTTCCACTGTCAAACCTTTTCGTCAGCATGCTCAATGCCGTCGATGTACCTGTCGAAAAATTCGCAGACAGCACCGGGCCAATGACGGAAATCCTCGGTTGAAT
>DOPG01000389.1 GCA_003513555.1 Rhodopirellula sp.
GGTCCGAATACCAGAACTCATATTGCGTCCCCTGAGACTGTTGCCGCTTCGGCAATTACCGGGCGGATCACCAATCCTGCAGATCTGGAGCCGAACCCATGAAGCCATTGATCGAATTGCGATCCATCGCAGTGCCGTTGATGCGAGAAAACGTGGATACGGATGCGATTATTCCGTCCAGGGAAATGCGCTCCGTCTCCAAGACCGGTCTTGCTGACGGATTGTTCGCGGGGTGGCGATATACAAGCCCCCGTTCAAGAGAGCCAAACCCCGATTTCGTTTTGAATCAGGCGAAGTATCAGGGGGCGGAAATTCTCATTGCCGGGAACAATTTTGGTTGTGGCTCAAGTCGGGAGCACGCCGTTTGGGCATTGGCTGAATACGGATTTCGGGCGGTCATCGCGCCGTCATTTGCGCCCATTTTTCGCAGCAATTGCATCCGAAACGGCATCGCACCAATTCAACTGGCCCAAGATGATGTGGAGACCCTAGCTGGCATAGGGCAGGCAGGAGGAGAGGTCGCAATCGACCTTCGAACCATGACGGTCTCGGCCGACGGGCATACTTTTACGTTTGATCTGGAAGACGAGGCGCGGACGATGCTCATGGAGGCGCTCGACCTGATTGAGCTCACGCGCAAATCTATGGATCAAATCGAGAAGTTCCGCTCGAAGCATAGTCAAAACAGACCTTGGTTATATCTTTCTGCGCAGTAATTCTGAATCCCGCTTGCCATATTGTTATAGCCATATAACAATATGATTTGTGTATGCGCGCCGAAGGGGTTTGTTACGTGACGCTATTGAAATGTGCAACTTGGGTCGTCGGTACCGTTTCCGAAACGGTGGAGCGGTATGAGAAATGGTTCGACTACAGCGTAGTTGAGTCGGGTGAGGTTCCCGCTGACCTGGCGGCAAGTTGGGGGGCACCAAATTCGGCAGGCAAACCCTATGCCGTATTGCAGCCAGTATCAGGACAGGAAGTTTTCCTGCGATTTGTCGAAGGCGAGCCAGTCGAATCCTACGAGCCAATAAGAACGCTTGGCTGGGCTGCGACGGAAATCTGCGTCCAGGATGTTGAAGTCGTCAATGCCCGTATGGAGCAATCACCTTTTGATATTATTGGTCCGCCGAAGCCTCTGGATGGCTTTCCGACCGTAAAGCCAATGCAGGTGCGTGGTCCGGACAAAGAGATTGTGTACCTGACCGAAATCAAGGTGGATGACCCCGCAAGCGGCTTGCCTGAGCCCCAGTCACTGGTCGATCGCCCATTCATTATGGTGCTGGCATGTAGTGACCTTGCCCGTTCAATTGAGTGGGTGAAGGAAGTGTTCGGATTTGAGATGATCGACCCGATCGCTATTGAGTATTCAATGATCACTCTGGCGTTCAATCTCCCGAAAGATCAAAAAACAGAACTGGTGACAGCGAAATGGAAGGGGGAGGTCTTCCTTGAGCTAGATCAGTATCCAGAAGAGGTAACCAAGCGCGAGGCGCGGCCTGGAGAGCTTCCGCCCGGTGTTGCCATCACCACGATCGAGTTTCCGGATTTCGACCGGCTGCACGGCCATTGGGTGTCTGAGCCCACGGTTCGGGACGGGCCGCTCTATGGCGGAAAGCGCGCCGGCGTCCTGAGGTGTCCTGACGGAGCCTTGTTCGAAGTTGTTGAGCGCGCATCCTGAATGGCGTGCGGCACAAACTTTTTTCCGGGAGATAATTCCTTTGTCTGATACCAAGAAGATTCGGCGCGGTTTCGTAGATGTCCCGCACGGCCAGATGCACTACAGAACAGTGGGTGAGGGCACCCCGCTCCTGTTTCTCCACGCGTCCCCTGGCAGTTCGAAGCAGCTTGAGAAGCTGATCTCTGATTTCGCCGATGTCGGACAGGTATTTGCACCAGATACGCCTGGGAATGGTGATAGCGATCCGCTGTCTCTGGAAACTGTGGAGATCACCGATCTGGCCAAGGCAATGCTCGATTTCATGGATGCCATGGGGATCGAGAAGGCTGATGTATACGGATCTCACACTGGTGGGACGATCGCGACAGAACTCGCGATCCTTGCGCCTGAGCGCGTGCGAAGCTTGGTCGCAGACGGGGTCATGGTTCTGACCCCGGCTGAGTTTGATGATCTTATGTCGACCTATGCATTCCCTTTTCCGGCCGATCTGGAAGGCGCCTATCTCATAAAGATATTTCAGTTCTGCCGCGATCAATACATGTTCTTCCCGTGGTACAAGCGCACACGTGAGTTCCGCCGGGATAACGGCTTGGGAAGCGCTGAAGACATCAAGGCCTGGGTGCTGGAAGTGCTGAAGGCGAACGAGACATATCATAATAACTATCGCGCAGCCTTTCGCTGGCAGGCCTTCGACCGGTTCCCATTGGTGAATGTGCCAGCAATGGTGATCTCTGCAGAGAATGATCCGTTGCTCGAAACCTCCAGGAGTTCCGCAAAAGCGTTGAAAGGCGGGAACTTCGTACAGCTTCCCCGGTTTGATGACTCCACGTTCTCAACCGCTCGCAAGACGGCAATGACTGCTCTAATGAATTCAGTGGAGACACAATAAAATGGAGATTGCACTCCTTACGCTTCTACACATTCTCATTCCAATTTACTGGCTCGGAGGCGATTTGGGCGCTTTTTACGGTTCAGGATTTCTGCTGGACCCGAAGCGTACGGTTCCGGAACGAATGCTGTCTTTGAAGATACTGAACGATATCGACATGGCACCGCGCACCGCCTTGATTTTGGCCTTCCCAACTGGTTTTACCCTGGCGGTCGTCAAAGGCTGGCTCATGGTATCGCCGCTGTTGGTGGGGGCTGTGTGGATCATCGGCCTTGTGTGGCTCGCCCTCGCCTGGTCCGTTCATCTCAGCCATGGGAAAGGCAACACTTGGACGCGTCCCGTCGACCTCTTGCTGCGCTATCTCATTCTAGCGGGCCTGTTTGCGAGTGGC
>DOPG01000388.1:0-2913 GCA_003513555.1 Rhodopirellula sp.
CACGATCGGACTGGAGGAACCAGCGTCAATCTTTGTTTTCCACTTCAGATTCTCTGACTCACTCCACCGAAGCGGCAAGTCAGAATCTCGGCTTGTCGCCCGACCATTCGGCCCGAGAAATCGGGGCCAGTTGTCAGCGACTGACGTGACAGTTCCGAACAGACAAAGGCAAGTCACCACAAAAATACGCACGGCAATTCCCCGATAAAGACTGAAGTACGTTAAATACCAATTCCCAAAACGCTGAAGAACATACATCAAATCAACGAAAACTCACTTCGTAATTCAACGTTTCATCCGACACTGGCCGACCAGCACCATCGCAATACTATTCCTAAATGCCTCATAGTAAACCCAAGGAAAATCTCTCGTTGAACATGCAACACCGGAGCCAAGCCATTCCCGATCGGCCACTTCCTGCCTTTGCAACCGTGGATGCATTCTACTTCGGTCAACAAGGGGCGCAGTGCTTTGTCCAGATACTTGCCGGAGCTATTTCTCTGCAGGCTTCACGAGGCAACGACCGAGTACCGTAAACGAATTCCCAATATCAAGTATCGCTCAAGTGGAATGCAACTCGCGTCACAACCCATGCGTCATCGAACGGCACTGCTTTTCACTTGAAGTCGCCTCATCCAAGACCAGGCTGTTCTTCTACTTCACGCCATGCATCATTCGTTTCAAGATTGGAGAGATCGCAAAAATCACAACCCCAGCAACAACCGTTAACCCCACAAGCATCAGATAGAACCCAGGCAATCCTTCGATGAAGAATGAATACTCTGGCGGCTCGCCATTTTCACCTGGCTTGAACCGTGTTGAGATGACAGCCATTGCTGCCCCCAACCCGTTGGCCAGCGAAAATGACAGGAACCAGACACCCATCATCAACGATTGAAGTTTCAAGGGAGCAAGTTTCGTCACAGCGGACAATCCAACGGGCGAGAGACATAATTCTGCCCAAGTGCAAATGACATAGGTAATCAGCAACCACTGTGGCCCTGCCAAGTTCCCATCCTTAGTCTCCATGGCTGCAAACACCATCGCGATGAATGCCAACCCGAGTAGCCAAAGCCCAAGTGCAAATTTCATGGGTGTCGAAGGATTTGCTTTTCTTCGGTCAAGCCAGACCCACAGCATTGAAAAGAAAGGTGCGCACAGGACGATCGTCAATGCATTCACCGACTGATACCAAGTCGAAGGAAACTCGTATCCAGCAACGACTCGATTCGTGTTCTGTTCGGCAAACACATTCAACGAACTACCTGCCTGCTCAAAGACTGCCCAAAAGAAAATATTTCCGATGCAAGCAAGAATTAAAATCACAGCCAGTCGCTGCACATCAATTATATTGAGAGGTCGCTTCAGTTCCGCTTCGTCGACTTTTGAGACTGACGCTTGTTTCTTCACTTCTTTCGGTGAAAGACCAACCCCCGCCAAGTATCTTGGCCTCAGGAACTGGTAACAGATCAACCCGAGAATCATCCCAACAGCAGCCGATCCAAAACCCCAGTGCCAGCCAACTTTTTGCCCCAATGTTCCTGCAATCAGGGGTGACAAGAACGCACCAAGATTGATTCCCATATAGAAAATCGTGAAACCCGAATCCCGACGGGAATCTTCGGGGCCATAAAGTTGCCCCACCATTACGCTGACGCACGGCTTAAAGAAACCAGTACCAATCACGATCAATGCCAAGCCTGTGACGAACGTGATCAGGGCCCCAGGACTGCTTTCCATACTTACAACATCGGTCGCCGACACACCAAAGAACTCAGTGAATGCCAACGTGATGTGACCAGCCGCAATAATCCAGCCGCCCAACAGCATCGAACGATGAGTTCCTAAAAGCTTATCCGCGATCCAACCCCCAAAG
The DNA here is from genome assembly GCA_003513555.1 of Rhodopirellula sp. Classification (GTDB taxonomy): domain Bacteria; phylum Planctomycetota; class Planctomycetia; order Pirellulales; family Pirellulaceae; genus Rubripirellula. Next base: position 1,877 of record DOPG01000388.1, read on the forward strand.
ATTGGGGTCAGATAAACTGCAGTCGTGTACAAACCGTACAGGGCATAAGCATCTTCTTCACCCCATCCAAATCCGGGGTTCGCAGCGAGCACCCTCTCTCCATCAGCATCTACCTCCCAAATAGCTGACGCCAGATAAAGGACCAGCAAGGCCCGCATCCCGTAGTAACTGAATCGCTCCCACATTTCAGTAATGAAAAGGACCCACAAACCTGCCGGTTGCTTAGTCTGCAACTGACCTGGAGCAACAGCATCTCCGGGTTCGCGATCGAATTCAACATCCGAAAGATGCAACGGGTTTGATTCAGGATGCACACCATCGCCGTCTTGATTCTGATCACTCATCTTCAACTCTATTTGGGAGGAATCCTAGCAGAGGTGAAAGTATGTTCGATATGCTGGCAAATTGCCAACCCTAACTGATCGTCGCCTCCCCACAAATCAGCAGCATTTTGCAAGAACAGCCCCCATTTCGACACCTACAGAGTTGCTGACGGCGGCCCACACCGTAAGAAAACGTGACTTCGTGGAACCAGTAACCGGAAGCGGATTCTCAACTTGCTTTTGCCAGCATTACTAAAATCACCGCCAAGACTCATCAAGCAGTACACTCTCTTTCTTCCTCGTAACAAGTACGAGAAATACGAAACGGACGATTGCAAGGTCTCTCAGCCTGCCATCGCATCTGATCTCCCAGAGCAACAGGCATTCGCAAAGAACTCAGGTATCGAGCCTTTACATCGGCAGGCGTTATTCTCCTATTCGTTATCCATACGTTGAATTTCGTTTTGCCACCAGTCAAACGCGTCAGGGTCCTTCTTGCGAAAATTGCTCCGCGAGATGTAAACACTGATCCCAGTTACAAAGAGGGTTAAGGCTAAGCACCAAGTGAAACCCCCAAACTTGAGACCATCGGAACCTGCCAAACGGTGCCTTGATCCCCACCAACAACACAATCAACTACCCAATTACCATCCAATGTCATGATTGAGAATTCGCGCTGTTTCATTTCTGACATTTCTGTACGGTTGCACAGAT
>DOPG01000388.1:3141-5236 GCA_003513555.1 Rhodopirellula sp.
GCCGCTACTTTGTTTCTGACACCGCAAGAGGCATTCCATCATGTTCTTCGCAGCCAAGCCAAACGTGACTGTTGGTGAAAAATCCAGAATGGAGTTTTACCTGCAACAACTTGCCGAGACCATTGGCTTTGAGCGTTTTCGTTTGCCTGTGCTAAGCCGTGAGACACTCCTTGGGCTGGTTCAATCAGAACAACAGAACAACGAACAGATCGTCGCTTTCCTCGGCGAACACCTCTCGCATGATGTCGGCGGGATTCGGGTGCAACTGGCTCCCCAGCAAGCAGCCAACTGCAGCAGCGGCGGCGGCTGAGGCGGCGGCTCTTGTGCCGAACTCGGCGGTCTGCCGGGCAACTACGATGCGAAACAACGTGTGATCAACCTCGAAATGACTCTGGAGGAAGATCCTCAGCTGGTTGTAGCGACGCTCATTCATGGTGTCGTGAATGACATGCTTTATCAGAGCACTTTCAACCAACCCCATTTTCCTGAATTGGTAGAATTGGCAGTCGTGGGAACCGGACTTGGTGTTCTTCGAAGTAATCTTGTGCTGGTCAAAAAAGTAGCCGGCTTTTGGGACTCAACCCACTGGCACATGGCGCCACCACCGTTTCTGAATGTTCAATCGCTCGCATACGCCAATGCCCTTGCTGCTTGGTCACGTGATGAGGCCGCGCCTGATTGGATGAATGACTTGAATTCAGAAGTGAAGCGGCCCATGAAGCGTTCACTGAAATACCTGTTCAAAACCGGTGATTCCTTCTTTAACCCACAACAGGGTCAACATCGACTCAGCTCGCCCGATGACCAATGGTGGAAATTGATGCAACATTCATCCGCCTCAACGCAGGTGATCGCGATCCGCCATATCAAGACCGATCAGGAACTGACGCAGGATCAGCAATCGGCGTTGATGGAAAAACTTCAATCCGCAGAGAGAGCAACCACCCTTCATGCGATCAGCGCAACAGAACGGTTGGCATCTCGCCAAGACAATGAAATCAGTGACTCACTGTCGGATCAGATCCGAAATCTGGTTGATCACCGTGATGACGAAATACGTGCCAAAGCAATGTGCGCTCTGACCACAATCAAACGCATTGATGGCTCGACCATTGATGCGGCTGCCAGCATGATCGAAGAAGACACTCGACATGTGGTCTTCGCCGGTGTGCATGCGCTAACCACAGTCGATCAGGTGCCTGAATACATCTTGCCATCGTTTGATCGGAGTTTCATCAAAGCATTAAAAGCCTGTGATTACGAATTTGTAGGACTTTTCACCAAAGGCTACACCCGCTGGCACGACGACCCAAAACAACATCTGGAACAACTGTTAGAAAACAGCCCAGAGTTCCTGCCGATTGCCATGGAAGCCCTTGACGAAAAATCGCAGCAAGTTGTGAACATTGGCTGAATCGGGTTTCCAGTCGAACCTAGAGTTAAGCAACACTTTCTACCACCCAAGAATGCCCCACGGTTGAGCTACTTTCTCTCTCAAGTGTGATACCGGGTGAATCCGTAAAGGCAGTCTTTCGGCGCTGAGCCTTGCCAATCCCTGACGCGAACGGCCCGAAACGCTGCTCTTCGAATTGTCTGTCAGCAGGCCATCGACTGATGTCAGCCGAATGCTCGTCACGACGCTGGAAATCACAGTGGCTTGGAAATCACGGTGACTTGGCAAGTCATGATGTGAAATTAAAAAGCTGGCAACTCAACCGTCCCTTCCCAGCCATCTGCATCACGATTGACAACGAAAAAACCTCGTTTATCTCGTTCGCCTAGCCCGGAAGACTGGACGACCTTCCCGTCGTCATCAAAATTCGTGACTTTGGGTACAGGCTACAATATCAGCATCAATAGGAAACAACAGGGCCAAAGTCTGCTCACCAAAGCCAACTAGCGCACTGGCCTTGCACCGAGGTCAAAGCTATGGATTCGAACGTACACGACTTTCGATCACGCAAGAAATACAACTATCACCCTTGAGTTCCTCGACCCGATACAGTCATGGCGCGATCATCATCAATGGTCGCCCACCCTTTTACATAAGACTCAGCATCATGAATCGAATGTTATTTTTTTTGACATTAATGGT
>DOPG01000447.1:0-22179 GCA_003513555.1 Rhodopirellula sp.
TGCGGCCGAACATTTCTGGGACCCCAAACAGGAACTTGGCACTGAGCCAACTGAGCGCACTCACGGCCCGGGCGTAGTGCGAAAAGGAAAGCGACCGATCATCTCGAGAACACACCTCGACCAGTGGGTGCCGCGAGGTTACATCGTCGTTCACTCCTCCTCACCCGGGACCGGACTATCTCAAGGTTGCCCGACGGTTGGTGGTGACAATGAATCGCTGGCCCCTAAGGCAGTCGTTGATTGGCTTTGTGGAAGAGCAAAAGGCTTTACCGAGCCGACAGATGGTGAACCAGTCACAGCGTTCTGGTCAACTGGCAAGGTAGGTATGACAGGCACGTCCTATAACGGCACCATCCCATTAGCCGCCGCAACCACCGGTGTCGAAGGCCTCGAGGCAATCATTCCGATCGCTCCCAATACCTCATACTACCACTACTATCGATCCAATGGCCTGATCCGACACCCAGGTGGGTTTATCGGCGAAGACATCGATGCTCTCTACGACTTCATTCATTCCGGTGATGAATCAAAACGGGAATTCTGTGACTGCAATATCCGTGACAAGGAGATGGCCGAAGGCTTTGACCGAGTCAATGGAGATTACAACGAATTCTGGGCCGGGCGTGATTACCTGAACGATTTGAAACCACTCAAAGCAGCCGTTTTAATGGCCCACGCCTTTAACGACTGGAATGTCGTTCCAGAACACAGTGTACGAATCTACGAAGCCCTCAAGAAAAAAGGAGTCCCCACACAGGCTTTCTTCCACCAGGGTGGCCATGGTGGCCCGCCCCCAATGAAAATGATGAATCGATGGTTTACTCGCTATCTTCATGGTGTTGAAAACAATGTCGAAGACGATCCCAAATCATGGATCGTGCGTGAAAACAAAGAACGCGACAAGCCTACATCGTACCCGGACTATCCCCACCCGGAAGCAGTCGCTGTGACCCTGCATCTCGGGCAGACCACGACAAAGGGTGGTCATGGAGACTTAACGACAACTGCAACACCTGAACAAGGCAAGGAAACACTGATTGACAACTATTCCTTCAGTGGTGCGACCTTGGCAAAAGCCGAAAGCACTGACCACCGCCTGATGTTCGTGACGCCCACATTGCAACAACCTGTGCATATATCGGGAACACCACGAATCAAAATTCGTCTGGCCTGCGACAAGCCCGCGGCGAATCTTTCGGTCTGGGTAGTTTCCCTGCCCTGGAATGATAGTCGAAATGCAAAAATCACTGACAACATCATCACGCGTGGTTGGGCAGATCCGCAGAACTATCGATCGCTCACTGAAAGTGAACCTCTTGAACCAGGCCGCTTCTATGAGATGTCTTTCGATCTACAACCAGATGATCAAGTGATTCCAGCTGGCCAACAAATTGGCTTGATGATCTTTTCAAGCGATCGTGAATTCACGCTGCACCCGGAACCGGGTACCCAATTGACCATTGATCTGGATGCTACTTCGTTAGCACTTCCAGTACTGGGCGGAAAAGAAAATCTGGAAGCAGCATTCGACGAGAAAAGCGAAAAGAAAAAGAAGTAAATGCGAGATAAATCGCAGATCTAAAACGCCAGAATCACTGGCGTTGAACCAGATGTGTTGTGCTAATTAGCTTATTGAACCAACCAGTTGAGCAATGGGTCTACTGAGCAATGGGTCTACTCAGCAATGGGCAGCCAACAATGGCCTGGCTGCCCCGGCTTGGATTCAGACCACTCGACTAACCGATGCATTGCTCGTTGAAACGCTCGAAGGTGTCGGCAAACGCATCAGGTTGCTGCACCGGTAAAGAAGGCGTGAACCTGAACACCCAATGCCGTCCCAATCGCGTCACTGCGTTTTATGGCAGACGATCAAATCCGGTTCAGATTCCAGATGGTGAAATTCAAGAACGAAGCGAAACTGACCCACAGCAGGTAGGGTATCATTAACCCACCTGCAATCACTGAACGGCGAAAAAACAATACGGTGGTTGCAACAATGGCTAGCCACAGGCCCACAATTTCAATCAGTGCTCCTCCGGGATTCTGCAGGCCAAAAAAGAGTACGGACCACATACCATTGAGCACAAGCTGAATCGTGAACAGCACGACTGCTGATTTCACCTCTTTCCAAGTACCGCTTCGCCAGACCAGCCAGACAGCGATTCCCATCGAACCATACAGAGTTGTCCAAACGGGCGCAAAGACCCAATTAGGTGGATTCCATGTAGGCTTGTCCAAGGTCTCGTACCATGCGTCTAGCCCTTGCGTTGTTGCCCAACCACCGATTCCGCCTGCAGCAAAACAGATCATTAGCGAAATGGCCAGCCCAACTGCCTGAGTAGGTGCCGATCGCTGTGTTTCAACTTCAGTCATTGAATACTATCGTGAGAACGGGAATGAATTTCTAGCAGCATCTGTGATTGGCAAAGTTGAGTACATGATCTAATCCTCAGCAAGAAAAGAACAGGCCCTCCAACCCGCCTGACGTCCCAAGCCAGCACCTGCAGCAGAGGCCCGGAACATCCTGCACGTCAACCACAACTTGTCGCACCTGTCAGGTAAAGTGCACGCATTATGGAAATCAAAGCGGGTCTCCCCCGTTAACGCGAACGAGAATATCCAAACTTGCGGTGCCTACAATGATCGCAGGTATGCCAGTAAGTCCGCTACTTCCTGATCAGAGAGGCCCAGCAGCAAGCCCTCTGGCATCAGCGACACTTTTGACCACCGCATTTCCTCAATCTCATCAAGATTGATTCGCTTGGTGTGCCCGTCCGCAGCCATCAGCGTAACACCATCGACGCTCTCGTATACAACGAGCCCCATCACGACCTCTCCATCAGAGGTCAAAACCTGCTTGGCTCGGTACCGATCTGGAATTGCGTGACTGGGGTCCACTGTGGCCCTGAACAAATCTGCAGCACTATAACGCCTTGCAACACCGGACAACGATGGGCCAAGAGCTTTTCTACCGCTATGACACAGGGCACACTGTCGGGCCGCATAGATTTTCTCCCCCGCTGCGACTTTGCCAGTCCGGCTATTGATCGCTTCGCCCCGTTCGAGCCACTGTTGAATCGCCGCCGAGCCGGATTTTCGTTCAGGAACATCCATCCCCAATTTTTTCAGGGCAACCATTGCCGCATCCCGCACGACCTTGTCTACTGACAGCGCGGCCTCCTGCAAATCTTCTACGTCTCTTGCCACAGGATGCTTCGCCAGCGCCAGCCAAGCTGATGACCGAGTCGCATCATCCTTGAGCCACTTGTACACAAAGTTGCGTGGAACGGCATCTGCCCCCAATGCGATGAACCTCGCAATCGCCGGATCGATTTTCATATTCCGACTCTGCATCAGGCACTTGTGCCGTCCGCGTTCCAGATTCTCAGGATCCATTTTTTCGGTCCAAACCAGATGCGTGGCATCACCAAAATGCTGACTGGAAACAATCCGACTGGGCACCAAAGAATCACGATGCTGCATAGCCAAAAACAATTCTCCCATTCTTGGGGTCCAGTTGCGGTCAACCTTGAGTTTCGACTCTTTGATCAAGATAGGAATCGCGATCATCGCCTCAGCAATTCTCTCTGTCATTTCATCGCTTCGGCGTGCAGGTATCCTGGCCAATGCAATCAGTCGAAACAGCTTATCGACCGGCGAAGTAACGCGGTCCATGTCATCCGCGATGGCATTGAAAACAACAGCCGATTCAGGCTCCAGCACTGCAAGTCCACGAATCAATTCTCGGCACAGGGCTTCATCTTCTCGATCTTCTCCTTCGGGCGTGAGGTCTTGCAGCCGACTGAGCAAAGCCGCCACTGCCGCATCACGAGTTTCCGATTCAATTTTGGGACGAATTCTTCCGCGACAGGAATCGAATACAGCTGCAGCCTGCTGTTTACCCCGTGCATCTCTTGGATCGCCGGGGCCTAAACCACCGACGCTCTCAATCAGCAATGCAATTGCCTCGAGCACTTCCCGTTGACCTGCATTATCCGACTTCAGCACTGATACAGCCTGTTCAGCAGCAGGCTGATCAAGCACCGGACCAGCATTCCTCCGCAGACGCTGTAACGCTTCCGTGATTGCGTTGGATCCACCGCCGGCCGGCTTGCTCCAAGCCAGCTCTGGAACCTCCACCGACGCACGAGGATTCAATGCATCAATTTTGTAGATCCCACCGCGGCTACGGCGCCCACCAACACTCACCAAGAGGGCGCCCTCGGATGAAGAAACGATATCAGTAACCGCAAAACCCTCACTTCCCGATGGCGATGCAACCAACTCAGTTGTGCCATCATCTGAAACGAACACAACACGACCAAATGTCCAATCAAGCACATACACACCTGCCGCGAAGCGTGCTGGCAAGCGTTTTCCGGGGCTTCGCAGAACCCCTGTGGGCGACCCACGTCCCAATTCGGCAAGCACAACTGGCATCATGGGGTCAGCACTGGAACGCTTCCAACTTCTTGACACCCAGCCAGCATCCTGCCCTTGCGAAACTCGAAAAACGCGTGTGGGCCGATACCACGGTAAACTGATATCACGCTCACCATCGCTGTCAAAAGTATCGATGGTCTGATCAGGCCCAAAATCAAAGTCATAAGCGTTTCGAAAACCCTCGGCCCAAACTTCGCGTTTGGACCAATCGGGTGAAATGCGCCAAATGACGCCTGCGCGTGGACTTGGAATCCGTGGCGTCTTCACATTTTGTAACGCGAAGCTTCCCTTGGTTCCGTTACCTGCAATCAGGTACCAAAATCCGTCAGGCCCTTTTCGCAAAGCATGGGCATCATGCTCGCCTCCCGTCTTGATTTGCAGCACGCGTTCCGGCCTTAACTTGTTCGCATTTTCAAACGCAAACCGTTTGACCTTCCAAACGCCATTGTCACCCACGTAGTACAAAGTGTCACCATCTACACAAAGTCCATGTGCCCCATGCGACGGCGCCTCAACGATGAGCCTTCGTGCATCATACATGCCGTCGCTATCCTTATCCAACAGCTCGCACAGATATTGCGGTCCAGACGCCAATAGCCTGCCGCCAGAGCCCATCACGATCGCAGTACAGTCCGGTACAAGATCGTCGTCGGCAATCAATTGAATGTTCAATCCATCACTGACTTTCACCGCCTTGGATGCCGCTACAGATCGCTCGACACGCGTCTGGGCGGGCTGTCGCGCCGAACTGGCTTCACTCAAACTCACTAAAAGGAGCAATGGGGACGCAAAGCACACTACGAAACAGTTTTCGACACGACTCATTTGAAACATTTCCAATGATTGTTTTTCTTCAACAGCGACTCTTCGTTTGGGCGACAACGGCATGACTGTCCCGAACCGCGGCAAACCGCAACCATGATCGCGCATTCACACTCCTGCAAGATGGAGCCCACATGCCAATTTACACGACGAATCGATGACGGACCTACCAGACTGACCATGGTTCACCCTAATTCCGCACTTCTAACCTGGCAATTGAGCCATTCGCACGAGTGACACATAAGATCATTTCCGGTTATCCTGATTGGACGTTTTGACAGTTTTTTCGTCGGATCTATTGGAGGTCTCCTCTTGACACGCATCTTCCCGCTACTGCTTTGCAGCGTCGCACTCATCGTCACAAAAACTGATTATTGCTTTGCCGTGGAGCAACCAAACGTAATCGTGATCTACAGCGATGACCAGGGAAGCCTGGACTTGAATTGCTATGGTTCAACCGATCTGGACACTCCGAATCTTGATCGTCTGGCAGAGGAGGGCATACGGTTCACACAAATGTACTCACCATCGGCGATCTGCTCAGCATCCCGTGCGGGGTTGCTAACGGGTCGATTTCCGGCTCGCGCCGGAGTCCCCGGGAACGTCTCGTCTACCAAAGGCGTACCGGGTATGCCAGCCAACGAAATCACACTGGCCGAGCTATTGAAAACGCGTGGCTATACGACAGGTCATGTAGGGAAATGGCACCTTGGCTTCACCCCGGACACCATGCCGAATGGCCAAGGCTTTGATTCGTCGTTTGGCCACATGGGCGGCTGCATCGACAACTATTCACACTTTTTTTATTGGGTAGGGCCGAATCGTCATGATCTTTGGCGTGACGGAACAGAAATTCATCGTAATGGCGAGTTCTTTCTAGACATGATGGTTCAAGAAGGCCAGAAATTCATCAAAGCAAATCAAGACAAGCCATTCTTTCTCTATTGGGCAATCAATGCTCCCCATTATCCCATGCAAGGGACAACGAAGTGGCGAGAACGTTACCAAGACCTACCTTCACCGCGACGACAATACGCGGCATTCACATCCACGGTTGACGAAAAGGTAGGTGAACTGGTGGGAACGCTTGATGCTTTGGGGCTGCGAAAAAACACGCTGGTAATTTTCCAATCGGATCACGGTCATTCAACCGAGGAACGGGCCTTCTGGGGAGGCGGAAATGCTGGCCCGTACAGGGGTGCCAAGGGATGCCTCTTTGAAGGCGGCATCCGAATTCCATCCATTGTCAGCATGCCCGGCACCATTCCGCAGGGTCAGGTGAGGAACCAGATGGCAATCGGGTGCGATTGGTTCCCGACCATCGCAACTTACTGTGGGGCCCAACTTCCCGAGCGACAATACGATGGAAAAAGCTTGACGGATGTCATTGCATCGGGTGAGGCTGAAAGCCCCCACGACCATCTCTTCTGGTTACTGGGTAATCCAAAGAACGGACAATGGGCTGTACGCCAAGGACCTTGGAAACTGCTCGGAAATGCCAAAGATCGCGGGGTTCCAAAAAATGCTCCGCAGGTCGACAAGCTGTTTCTCGCCAACTTGGATAAAAGTCCGGGAGAAGCCAACAACCTCAAATCTCAGCACCCGGAATTGGTTGCCAGGCTTCAAGCCATTCGTGACAAGCATGTTGCGGATATCGCTCGAGAAAACGAGTTGAGACCGAAGGCAAAGTAAAATCCAGTTTCTGAACATGACCGGAAAAGCTCGGCTGACGTCACGCACCAACCAATCACCGTCAGCACCCAATAGTTTTGACCCGATTGCAAGCGGAACAATCACTCCGGCTCGTCACGTGGTGGATAATTGTCATGCTGCTTTGCACTCTGGGAACTCCAATAAGGCGATGATCCCCACAGAGGAACTGTCGCCAAAGAAGCTTGCCACTTGCCCAACAGTTGGAACAATTCATCGGCACGAGTACGATCGCTGTCGAATCGGTCTTGCTGTTCTCCCGCATCCTCGGTGGGCCGAAATACCTGCGGAGCGCGATGCGAAAGACTGATTAACTTATCTGGTCCATCCAGGACCGCGACTTGCCCTTGTAGTCTCCAGAAAAGCGTTCGACGTGGCGCTGCTTGTTGGCCACAAAGTTGCGGAATCAGATTTTCCCCATCGTATTCACCGTACAAAGCGACCGCTTTTCGCCGATTATTTTTGTCTTCATGCGATCTTGGTGGTGCCAGTGGCAACGGTGCTTTTTCAGCAGCGGCCATGAATGTAGGCAACAGGTCCAGACTCGATACAACCCCATCATGTGTCTGCTCTCCCGGAATCATTCCAGGCCATGCCCAAATCATGGGAATACGAACTCCACCTTCACGAAGTGTTCCTTTGACACCCGAGAGTTCACCGTTCCAACTGGCATTTCCCGTTGCACCCCCATTATCTGAGAAGAAACAAATCAGTGTATTTTGGCTTTCCCCCAGTTGCTCCAAGCAGTCCAGCACGCGTCCGACTCCCCTGTCCAGAGCCAACATCATGGCTGCATAAGTGCGACGCTTTCGATCTTTGATATGGCTAAACGCAGCAAGATCCGCCTCGGTCGCTTGCAACGGACCATGGGGTGCGTTGTACGACAAATACATGAACCAGGGTTTATCGTCATCGACTTCATCCTGCTTGCTGATCCAGCCCGTCGCCTCGTCCGTAAAAAAATCTGTCAGGTAAGAACTGGAAAATGTTTTCAATGGAACACCATTGCGTTCCAGCTTGTTGCCATCGGGCTTGGGAAAATAGCTATGCCCACCACCCAGCATGCCACAAAAGTAATCAAAGCCACGCTCTTGGGGATGAAATCCGTCACCCATCCCCAAATGCCATTTACCAACCAGGGCGGTCGAGTAACCAGCAGCGGCAAGATGGTCTGCCAACGTATGCTCCCCAGGTGGAAGCCCCAGCAAGTCCACCCGCGCGCCATAATTGGCACTCCCCATATTCAGATTAGCTTGATAACCGAATCTCCGCGGATCCCGTCCAGTGATCAATCCGGCGCGGGAAGGAGAACAGACCGAGCTTGCAACATACGCGCGGCTGCAAAGCACACCGGACTTCGCTAACGCGTCAATTCGATCAGTCTTCAACAAATGCGATCCCGTGCACCCCAAGTCGCCATAGCCCATATCATCAGCCAGCACCAACAGAATATTCGGTGCTGCAGCATTGACCGGTTCCATCGCCAACGCGCCCACAAAGCAAAAGATGACTGCGCAGAAGCAGATTCTCGCGCTATCCTGAATGCCTCTTCGCGGCAAGCCGCCCGACTTGGAAGCACTGCGGACGTCAAACTCTAAAAAAGCCACTCGCATTTTCGAAACCGTCGTAGGAGGTGAAATGAACTTATCTCGATACAGCCTAAATCAAAAATGCAAAAACCGAAAGATTTGCAGCCATGGACAGGAAATAAATTACTTGATCGGGGGTGAATCAGATGGGCAACACACGAAGTCACGCACGGCATGACGGCGGAACGTGAAGCCGGTTGGGCACTCACTCTCTCAATGCCGCTTCTACCCGCCTCCGCACCTCCGGTCGCATCAGGCACGACTGATAAACAAGTAATCCCAGATTGCACGCTATTGTGTTCGAAACTGCAATGCCCCGAGCCAAAATACTGACGAAGATCGCAGCCATTGCTTGAAACCAAAATCTGTCGCATCAATCAAACTGATTTGTTTTAGTAGGAACGGTAACCAGAAAGTGTTACCTTGTGTGGACTTTGAGAACACGAATTCAGTGACAGTATTTTGTGCCACGACCGTCCCGGCATCATCTGTCCAATCGCCCTGCTATTTCGCCCGAGATTTCCATGACGCCCACCTTGAAACTCATCCCTGCCCCTCTTGTGATTCTACTGTTGAGTTGTCTACATCACGCTGCCAGAGCAGATGTAAGACTGCCCGGCTTCTTTGGTGAGCACATGGTGATGCAACGCGATGCTGAGTTGCGTATTTGGGGATGGTGTGACGCTGGCGAAAAAGTCAGCGTCACGCTGAATGGTAAAGAAGCATCAACAAGGGGTCGCGAGGACGGAACCTGGGATGTCACCCTGCCGGCAATGAAAGCGAATTCAAAACCGCAAACGCTTCAGGTCAAAGGCAACAATGTCATCAACATCAGTGATGTCCTGATCGGCGAAGTGTGGCTTTGCAGCGGACAATCCAACATGGAATGGACCGTTGCAGCCAGCACCAATCGTGATGCAGAAATTGCAGCCGCCGATTTTCCGTTGATTCGCCATCTGAAGATTGCGCACCGACCCTCAACTATCCCGCTGGATGATGTGACCGCGTCTTGGACCGTGTGTTCACCAAGCGTGGCAGGAACATACACTGCGGCGGGGTACTTCATGGCTAAGAAACTACACCAGGAACTTGGCGTGCCCATCGGACTGATCAACTCTTCATGGGGCGGCACAAGAGTCGAACCGTGGACTCCACCAATCGGCTTTAAGGAAGTTTCTGGCCTCAGCGATATCTACCAATCCGTCCTGGGACGCACTCCGGGGACCGATCAATACCAGAATGCACTGAGCACTTTCATCAGAGCCAATGAGGCATGGAACCAAAAGGCAAAAGCCGCATTGGCTGCGGCACAAACGACCGACCCAAGTCCTGCCTTTCCTGACCAATTAAAACCGTTCCAAAGTCATCAGGATCCGACGATGCTTTACAACGGCATGATTCATGCGTTGGTAGGATACCCAATTCGCGGCGCCATTTGGTATCAAGGTGAATCAAACCACACCGAAGGGATGCTCTACTTCGAGAAGAAGAAGGCCTTAATAAATGGATGGCGAACTCTTTGGGGACAAGGCGCATTTCCGTTTTACTATGTGCAAATCGCTCCTTTTCAATATGGCAATGAGGACGGGACGACCCTAGCCAAATTCTGGGAAGCCCAAGCTGCCGTTCAGCAACTTCCCAACACAGGTATGGTTGTCATCAACGACATTGCGACACTCAATGATATTCACCCGCCCAACAAACAGGATGTCGGCAAAAGACTTGCCATGCTGGCCCTCAAGAATGACTACGGCATGAAGGACTTGGTCGCGACAAGTCCGGAAGTAGAATCGATTGAATCAGCAGGCAAAGAACTGTTGATCAAGTTCAAAAATACGGGCGGCGGGCTGAAAACGCGAGACGGTAAATCCCCCACTCATTTCGAAATCATCGGCCCCGGAACTCGCACGTTCGTGACGGCCAACGCAAGCATCAATGACGACACCGTAATGCTGTCGGCTGACGAAGTCACAGCACCTTCAGCGTTTCGCTTTGGCTGGGACAAACTTGCCGAGCCCAATCTGACCGGGGGCACTGGACTGCCAGTGGGAACGTGCCGCGGCGGAGACGAACCTGACTTCCTAAGCCTGATCTCGATCGATAAGGATTTTGAGCTCGTCTATGAACTGGATCTGAGCGAACTGAAAAACAGGATTACTTACTCGACTGACCGTAGTAGTGAAATATCAGAGTTCGACCGCATTGGATACTTAATCGAGCTTGAATCAGAAACGACTGGATCGCAGAAACTATTCGTGTCGATGGACGCATTCACCGACGATGCAAGCAAGATTGCCATACCTCAATTCAGTGCTGATGCTTTTTTCCAGCAACCGGTCAAAAACTTGGACTCCTATTCAACTGTTTCATCCCTGAATCGCGAAGGCATTGAGGGCAATATCGAATTTTGGTCGGGTAATTACGCAACACAAAACAGTGCCAACGTCCCCGGGGCCTCGCCCGCAATCTATGACTTTGGAGACAGCATGGGCGAGCCGTTGAACGGTTATGGCTCAATGCAAGTTCACGACACAGCAGGAAAGCAGACACTGTTTTCCATTAATCATTGGGGATCAGGGGACGGGGCAGACATTGGAATCGGCAATAGCGACGGCCCCCATCGAGACTGGACCTTCTCATCCAACGCAGGCTCCTACTCAGCGAAAAGCCTGAAAGTCTACGTCGGCCCCAAACGAGATTCCCAGACTGACTGACAACTGATTGCCTTTAATGCAGGATCAATCGCAAAGACCACGATGACTGCTCAATGCTGTGATAGTGCAGCTCATCCTGATCGCAAAAGTAAAGTCTGCCTTGCAAAATCACTGGATGTGCCAGCTGTTTCTGTTACTGGATTTGATCTTGTTGATATTGGAAATTTCATTGAGCTGATAGCCGGAAGGTGTCGGCTCGACTAATGCCATCTCAGCGTTTTCGTACTAAACCAGAGGTGGCCATCTACGGCAGTCATCACGGCTGAAGAGGTGCAAAGACGAAGGATTGATCGTCATGCCCCCCTCCGCTTGCACGGTTCGACGAGTCAGCTAATCCAGCCAAATATCCCTGTCCCGGATGCGTGAGCACGAAAGAACTCACTTTCGGACTGCGGACATCCCACCGTCAACACCAAGAATCTGTCCCGTCATCCAGCCGCTTTCGGAGGACAATAGAAAAGCCGCAGCGGCAGACATGTCATCGACCGTACCGATACGCCCCAGCGGATACTTGGCAGCCATCGCAGTGCGTTTGTCCTCACGGTCGAGAAACTTTTCGGCGAGCGGCGTGTCCGTAAGAGCAGGAGCAATTGCATTCACCCTGATTTTGGGCGACAACTCGGCTGCCCATGTACGAACCAACGCTTCGATCGCCCCCTTGGATGCCGCTACCGAAGTGTGCATTGGCAAGCCGGTAGCGGCAGCGATGGTACTGAACATGACAACGCTGGCTTCTGCCGAACGCTTGAGCCCAGGCAAGGCTGCCTGAAGTGCCGACACGGCACTCACAACGTTGATTTCGTAATCGGACCGCAGCAGCTCGGCTTTCACAGCACGCAGCGGCCCAAGACTGATGGTACCAGGGCAGTAGACAAAACCATCTATCGTCTCGGGCAACACACTTGCGTCGATTTTTTCCGAAGCGAGATCCACTGAGTGATGCTGTACCCCAGACAGTGCTGCCGTCTCACCAGCCGTACGGGAAAAAGTCGTGACCGTTGCACCAGAACCGAGACACCGCCGCACGATGCCTGCACCAATGCCGTGACTGCCGCCGAACACGACAACCTGTTTCATCTCCATCTTATTCCTCTGAACTAATCGCGCATCCTGATTGCAGGAAGAACAGCTCTCCCACCAGCACAATGTAGAAAGCTGACAATCCGGCCACGCGACACCATGCTGGCTGAAGCCACAAGCAACCATTGCAGCCCCCGTTCACCCGACCGAGATTTGCAGCAACCCGTGAGTAGCAAACGTGATGGACGAACGAGTCGAGCAAGCATGCACCGCCAAACACACTGTTTGCCAAAAGGCAAACTCTGCAACGTGTGTCACAGCCCCAGTTCGCTCAGCTTCGGTTCCAGTGCCTGAGCCCAGCGTTCGTAACCCTTTTTACTAAGATGCAACCGATCTGGCATAATTTCCGTGCTAATGGTTCCATCCGATTCGATGAACTGGTCACCGATTTCCAAGTAATGCACGCGATCACCATCGGCGAACCGACGAATCTTCTGATTGATGGCGATGTTGTTCAACCGCTTTTCGTCGAGAGACCCTGCACCGCGTGGGAAGATACCATGCAGCACAATCTTGGTTTCTGGCAAACGCTCTGCGAGAATTTCGAGAATACGTTTAACGCCGGCGGCAACCTGTGCGGGATCTTGATCAAAGTGCCCTGTGTTATTGGTTCCAATCATCACCACAGCAACTTTGGGTCGGATCTTCGCGAGGTTGCCATGCGTGAGGCGCCAAATCACGTGCTCAGTACGATCGCCACCGATACCAAGGTTGATCGCTTTTCGATGTCCGTAGTGTTTCTTCCAGACTTCCTTCCCACGCCCTTCCCAACCTTGAGTAATTGAGTCGCCAATGAAAGCCAAGTCCACATTCCCTTTCCTGGCATTCATGGTCAGAACTCTGTCCCGCTCTCGCCACCGTTGTTCATCACCTCGCGTTGCCGGCAGAACAGCTGAATTCACGTCATAGAACTGACGCAAATCCCGATAGCGTTTTTGCATTCCAGCCAGCACGCCAGCGTAATTGGGGTCTGCGTGCAAGCTGACCAATTCCTGGGGATCCTGTTCAAGGTCAAACAGATTCCATTCGCGTGTTCTAGGAAAAAACATCAACTTGTAGCGTGCCGTCCGAACGCCATCATGAACAGGCACATTGTGCACGGCCGCGTTCTCGTAATACGCATAATAGATTGCATCCCGCCACGACGCAGAGGGCTGCCCCTGATCTTTCAACATCGATACCATGCTGCGGCCCTGCATCTCGGCAGGAATCTCTGCAGCCGCAACCTCCAGAAAGGTAGGACCGTAATCAATATTTTGAATCAATGCTTTGGCATCGACTCCGGGTTCAATTACCCCGGGCCATCGAATCAAAAAAGGCATTTTCAGCGATTCTTCAAACATCCATCGTTTGTCGTACCACCCATGCTCACCCAGGTAAAACCCCTGGTCTGAACTGTAAATAACGATGGTATTGTCAGCTAAACCTGACTCATCAAGATATTCCAACAATGCACCCACCCCATCATCAACTGCCTGAATGCACCTCAGATAGTCTTTGATGTACCGCTGATACTTCCAGCGAATGACATCCTTTTCTTTCAGTTTCCCTGCTTTCATCTCCTTCAAAAACTCATCATTCTCAGGTTGATACGCCGCATCCCACGCCGTCTTTTGTGCGTCCGTCATACGACGATACTCACCGTTCGCAAGGCCTGTACGAAACTGTTCAGGGTACTGGCTCTCGCCATGAAATTTCATGTCATGCCCCCAGAAGAAATGATCTTTCAGTGACATTTCATTTTCTCGCAGCAACTTGCTACGCCCCACATAATCATCGAACAGCGTCTCAGGCTCGGGAATATCGATTTCCTTGTACAACGAAAAGTGCCGAGGTGGTGGCGACCAGTTTCGATGCGGTGCTTTATGCTGACACATCAACATGAACGGTTTTTCTGGATCACGCTTGCCCTTCAACCACGCCAGTGCATTTTCAGTAATGATGTCAGTGCAATAACCCTCGTACCGCTTCTTCTCCCCACTCATTTGAATCAGATCCGGGTTGTAATAACTTCCCTGCCCCGGCAAGATCTCCCAATGATTGAAGCCTGTTGGATTGCTTGACAGATGCCACTTGCCAATGATCGCCGTCTGATAGCCCGCGTCCTGCATCAACTTTGGAAAAGTCATTTGCGCACCGTCAAACCGATTGCCATTACGCAAAAATCCGTTCTTGTGACTGTGCTTCCCAGTCAAGATGCAGGCACGAGAAGGTCCACAAATTGAGTTCGCGCAGAAGGAGTTTTGAAATATTGCACCTTCCCTGGCAATTCGATCCAGATGTGGCGTCTGATTGATCTTTGAGCCGTAAGCACCAATAGCCTGTGGAGCATGATCGTCAGAGAAAACAAACAAAATGTTGGGCCGCTGCTCTTCCCCCGACAGCGGAACACTGCAAGCCACAAGCACACAAACACATAAGGCCGCAGCGATTGGCCGAGCAGAAAAAACACGCAACATCAACACTCTCCACCTGAACATGAAACCCCGAACCTATGAAACTTAGCAAGAGATCCGCAAAAATGACAAATCGAATGGCATGCCAATTTACTCTTAAAGAAGCCAACCTGCTGATTACCGACTGGGTGCAAGCAGAGTTCTCAAGTGAAATTCAACGCTCTCGGCCAAAGCGTTCGGGTTGTAGCCTCCCTCCAGCAAGCTGACGATTCGTCCTTCCGCATGAACCTCAGCAATGTCCATCATGATACGCGTCAACGCTTCGAAGTCGTTACTCTGGAAACCATTCCCCCCAACAGGATCGGCGTG
Source organism: Rhodopirellula sp. (assembly GCA_003513555.1). Taxonomy (GTDB): domain Bacteria; phylum Planctomycetota; class Planctomycetia; order Pirellulales; family Pirellulaceae; genus Rubripirellula. The sequence goes on from DOPG01000447.1 coordinate 15,124, forward strand.
ATGACTATCAAATCCAGCGCTGACCAAAATGAACTGGGGCTTGAACGATGATGCCAGCTTTTCAGTTGCGAGCTGAAAACGCTCTATCTGTTTCGCTGCGGAAGTACCAAACTGAACTGGCAAATTAACGTTTAGCCCTCGGCCATCGCCAGCACCAGTCTCATGTGCATCTCCACCTCCAGGGTAAAACGGAGAACGATGCATGGACAAAAAAGCAACATGCGGATCTTCCCAAAAAGTCGCCTGTGTGCCATTCCCATGATGTACATCCCAGTCGACGATCATGACACGTTCAAGGCCAAGCTGTTTCACCAAATAGCGAGCCGCGACTGCCACATGATTGACCAGACAGAATCCCATCGGATTTTGCTTCAATGCATGATGGCCAGGCGGCCTGATTAAACAAAACGCATTCTTGTCGCCCCCTGCGAGGACGCGGTGTACCGCATCGCACGCTGCGCCTGAACCCATCTTGGCAGCCTCGAAGGACCCGCAACTGACGACAGTATCGGCCTCAATCTGCCCGCCACCACGCTCAATAAAACTCTGAATCTCGTCCAGCCCGTCACGCGTATGCACCTGTAGTAATTGCTGGGCCGATACAGGTGACCACTGAGGCTTTGTTAGATCAGAAAAAAAATCGCTTGCCTGCAATCGGTCCATGACTTTTCGCAAACGATTCGCGTGCTCAGGATGCTGTCCTGTATCGTGCTCAAGAAATAGCGGGTTGTAATAAAAAAGAGTCATTGCCAACGTTCATATCTGTAGTCTTCACACAACATCATCGGTACAAGGCTGGTTGAAGGCAGGGAATGGGTAAAATTAGGTAGGAGCGAAGTTCTTGCCTCGTGGCTCATGGTGTAAGGCATGCGATGCCCCACGGAACGCCTATTTCAACACGGCCGGTTGCTGAGCCAGAATTTTACCCGGGCAATCCGAGGCATCGCGTCCTGCTGCTCCACACCGGATCCAGCGCGTGCCTGCCAGCGTAACGTGTCGATCACCGAGGTGGTATTGGTATTACCGACCAGAAGTCGCCGCAACACTACCGGCTTTGATGCTTGCCGTGTTGTACCAGTTGACCTCGCAGTTTATCGTTCCAACTTGGATAAGACGGTAAGCAGGGTCTGCAACCCCACAGATGCAACTGACCTGCGGCGCTCATCATACTGTGTTCTTGTTCATTGTGCGATGTTTATCCTGATCACCCCCTGTTGCTCTCCCCACCCGCTAGACCATCCACATCAAATCATTGCCACAACATGTCGAAACACGAAACGCCCGAAACACTTGCCTTCACAAACGGCAAATTGATTTTGATTGACCAGACTCGCCTTCCGCAGGAACTGGTGACACTGACCTGCAAAACTGTCGACGAAACCCATGATGCGATCCAGCGTCTGGTTGTACGAGGTGCGCCTGCCATTGGTATCGCAGCGGCTTATGGGGTGTGCTTGGCTGCCGCACCTTCTCAGCCTACAAGACAGGACTTCCTTGATGCGGCTGACCATCTTGCAACCAGCCGCCCCACTGCAGTTAACCTCTTCTGGGCACTTGATAGGATGAAAGCCACCATTGAGGCGACAGCCGACGATTCATTGCTGCATCAGAAACTGATCCAAGAGGCAATCACGATTCATGACGAAGATCGCGAGATGTGCAAGAACATCGGCCGCAATGGTGCGACGCTTCTAAACGAAAGCAAATGCGTCCTGACACATTGCAATGCCGGTGGATTAGCTACATCGATGTGGGGAACCGCGCTGGCCCCAATCTATCATTGCCACCAGCAAGGGCAGGCAATCGAAGTTTTTGCCGACGAGACGCGTCCGCTTCTCCAAGGCGGCAGATTAACAGCATGGGAACTATCTCAGGCAGGTGTCCCCGTCACAGTTCTGACGGACTCGATGGCAGGAAGCTTATTACGTTCTGGAAAGATCGATGCTGTCATCGTGGGAGCTGACCGCATCGCAGCGAACGGTGATGTTGCGAATAAGATCGGTACCTACCCACTTGCCGTCCTTGCCCGCTATCATTCTGTACCGTTTTACGTGGCGGCACCCTCAAGCACCTTTGACCTCACGCTGAGTGATGGCCAAGGTATTCCGATCGAAGAACGCAAGCGTGATGAAGTCGCAGCACCACAGGGGATTTGTATCGTCCCTCCTGCAGCCAACGTGATGAATCCGGCTTTTGATGTCACCCCCGCTGAATTGGTCGATTGCATCATCACAGAACGCGGCCTGATCCCCAAACCCGACCGTGATGCTGTCATCGCGCACCTGACCTGAGAAGTTCCCAAAAATCCCTTTTGGCATCAAAGCTGCTCACGACGAATCAGCACGACAAACTCCCGCGCCACGGTTGCAACACTTTTCCCAATCGAGCGATTGCCATCCCGTTGCCCGCCCGCCCCATTGCCATCCCGCCCCATGGACTTTTCGAACAAGTGTTCCCGTCGGGCAATGCAAGCCAAGCCATGCCTGGCAATGCAAGTCAAACAAAGCCCAGTCAGATATCTACCTACTCTACCGCCTAAAAAAATATCTGCTACTGCGACCAACCTTGTCACTGCCCATTGCGATAGTAGTGTTGGTCAAGCGACGAGACTGGTCTCACAATGCGACACCAGTCTCGTTTTGCGACCTCGGAACTGCAAGGAGCAGTACCGTTGAGGTCGGGGAATGAAGGGCCTTACGTTTTTTGCATGCAATGAAATCGCTGAAATGAGGCTTTTTTTTGCTTTTGGCTCAAGTTGGCAAAAACACCAAGGTTCCCCCTCTCAAAAGGCACGTACTGGCACGTGATTTGTACATGTTAGTGCATTGAAAAAGGCAACTCCATTACAGGGAAGCAGACATGTTGGTGTTAAGTCGTAAAGAAGGTGAGCAACTGGTGATCGGCGACAACGTTGTATTGACGATCAACCGAATCTCGGGCAACCGGGTTGCCATTGGCATTGAGGCACCGCGGGAGGTGCGAATCGTCCGCGGTGAGCTTGAAAGGCACGAAGTGGCTGCCGGTGGCTTAGCACCTGTCGCCATGGGTCTCGACGAGACGAACATCGCGATCGCGAGCAAACCTCACGAATAGGTAGTTTTGATCTCCGTCAACGGCTCACCCCGGGCCGCCCATCCCTCGGAGTTGCGATTTCAGGCGGTTCGTTGCTGTTGTATGTCACTCGTAGGATAGTTGCTGTGGTTATGTCACTCGTAGGATAACCGAACGGTGCTGAACTGCGCGTCACACGAGGAACGGTTGTGCGATCTCGCTGATTGTGATGTGCCCATTAAAGCAACGGTCAACATCCGTCTTTGGTTCGCGCGGCCGTGCATGAAAGTCGGCGGTAAACCGTAGGAAGTTGCCGTCCAATACCGGCTGCCTGGCCATTGGGCTGGTATCAACGCCACACCGAACGATGGGTGGCGTATCGGCATCAGGGAGAATTGCAGGTAGGTTCACGTTCCACAGCATGGTTCGTCTATCGACCTGCCCACAGCTTTCTCGCTCCTCCGCTTCCTTTCGAAACTCTCGCATCGTCTCGGCTACCCATCGCGGAACATGATCCCACGTCTTGGGAATGTCTGGATGGCGATAGTGAGAGATTGCCATTGCGGGGACTCCGTGCATGGCAGCTTCTCGTGCAGCGGCAAATGTTCCACTGACGAGCAAATCCACGCCGAGGTTTGCTCCCGCGTTGACACCAGAAATCACCATGTCGACCCGTTGCTGCAGAGTTCCAAAGGCAGCCCTGACGCAATCCACAGGTGTTCCATCAACAGCGACCCAACCGGGTCGAACGTCGTCGATCTTTAGAGCTCTTCCGGTAGTCACACTGTGTCCGCACTCACTGCGACCACGATCGGGTGCCACCACCATGATTTCGACTTCATTGCCGAAACAATGCTGAACACTTTTATACAAGGCCAGTAAACCGTCAGCTTCGATACCGTCATCGTTTGTGAGCAATACTCGCATTTGTTCATCAACCACGTCTGGCCAGATTTACCGTTTCAAAGCCTGAGACTGCTCAGGTGCAAAATCATTAGCAGGATGGGAAACAGTCAACCCTAGCGTGTGATCGTGACTTCATAATTCATCACGCGTTTACTGCTCTGTTCAACTGCCCGAACGCGAAAGCGTTTGCCCATCATCTCAGCGCCATCGCGAAAATTGATCCCTCGTCGCACTTCTTTACCAGCCGGGACAGCGACCTGCTGCTGCTCAAACGATCCTGCCGGTGGAAAGAAGAAACAGTTATAGAGCCTGGGCGTTGCTGTTTTGTTGTTAATCACCAGCTCTGCTCGCAAACGTCCATCAGACAAGAGTCGAGTTTCGATATCCATTTCGATGCCGGCGGGTCCAACTCGAACCTTTCGGTATACCGATACGGTTTCAGGAGGGCTGGTTTCCAGAGCGAACTGTATCTCGACCTCGTACTCACCGATATCAGCCGTGTTACTGAGCACCACCTGGAAATCGACCTCGGCGTCCTGCCCGCCCAAAAGCCTCCACGATTTTTTAGCGGGGCTAATACGCCAGGATTCAGGCGGAATGACCCGAACATGCCCGACCAGACTTTCTCGCATCGGGTTCGTGAAGGCGATCCTCATCACCTCTTTGAGCCCCAGCGGACGATCCAGACGTTCACTACCCAGTTCGACCGACATCCGAAACGCCAGCACAGCAGGGTCACAGCCGATCAGAAAGACAGGCTCTTTTCCCACCGGGACTCGCTGCACCAATTGCCCATCAACCGTGGATGTCTGAAGGGGAGTGACTCTACCCCAAACATCAACCATCTGTGCTCCTTCTCCAAAGTAAGCCAACTCTTCAGTAGCCTCATCGGACCACATCAATACGACAGCCCGATTCGCATTGATAAACACTTCATTATTGGCTTGGGAACGCAGCCGCATGGCTCCAACAGCTCTTAAATTCCCCAGTAGCAGCGAGGTGGTACGCCACGGAAGAAGCATTTCCCCGGGGCGGCTATCTGACCGCAGTAGTCCATGCCGAGGGTCCTGAGGGCGGGTCACAAAAGCAGCCTGCACTCGATGCTTTCTGGCAGTGGCCATCCTGAGCACAAGGTCATGTATTCGAGTTTGGCGGTCATACATTGCGGCATCGAGTGGATCAATAAGTAGCCACGTCCTCGGCCCTGCAAATCCAGCAGCAGCCTGCTCACTGTCGCTTTTCTCTAGAAACGCATCCAATTCTGTTGCAGACAAGGGTGGCGTACTACTGCGGCAAATCGCACGCCAACTTGCGTCGGGAAATGTTGCTGAGGGCTCAAGCCAAGGCCACGAAAGTGTGACATCAATTTTCTGTCCGTTTTTTTCCTCCAACCGCTCAACGATTTCTCGGACCTGCTCCGGCAATCGAGGCAACCCGAGAAAACTAAAATCTCTTTCGCCACCCAACTGCCACTGCGTGATTTTTTGAGTGAACTGTCCCATGATTGGTGACAGAAGAGCTTGCCATGTTTCGGGATCACGAAACACCTCAGCAGCCACGATGTCCCCCGACGCCGAAAACTTTTCGAGGTGCTTAGACGGTGGCTGACTGAGCATGCCCACCGTTTGAATTCGTGCAGCCTGTAATTTTGAGAAAACAACTTGCAGCTCATCGCGGGTAACCTTCTCTGCCTCCCAGCAGGGATATTTGACCCAAGATACACCTAAACGAGACAGCCAGAGTGCGAAGCCTGGGGCTTCTATCTGCATTTGGTGATTTTCCAAAGTCCAGCCGAAGAGCCCTCGCCCTTGCTCACCCAAATCCTGCACGACAGCCAGGGTCGTTTCGGCATGGAGTTGTAAATCGTCTCCACCCACCAATGCCACCCGCATTCGATAATAACCGGACTGCAAGCCCGGGATTTCCCAATCCACCGTTGCCCGACTGCGGTTCACCACGCTTCCCGCATCCGGCTTCACCGTCGTGCGTTGGATAAGCATCATTGTACTGGAAATCATCCTTTGATTGATGTCGTACAAGGCAAACTGAACCTGGTCGATCTCGGCTGGCAAGTGGCCTGCAATACTTGCACTTGCCCGAACGGTATCACCGAGATTGTAAATTCCTCGTGGCTGATCAGTCGTGAGTTCAAGCTGTGGCTTTTCTTCAATGCTAATGTCATCGAAGCCGACACTACCTCGTATATCTTCCAAGCCATCGTCGCCCCCGGCAACAATCAGACGTGCAATGAGGTGCGTGGTACCTGCTGGCGGCCTCACCGAAGGCAAAACCAATGTTGTCCACTCGGTGTCTCCGCTCACTTTCGGAGTGCTGTGAACCGCCAGCTCTTCCAGCACCTCACGTTGTTTCCTGCCATCGATCTTCGCGATTGCAAAACGCCCAAATACGAACTCAACCCTCGCTGAGTCGTAAACCAAGTCCGTGCGGATACGACAGCCAAATCGATACTGGTGTGAGGCGTTTGCATCAAGATAGGGCGAAGAAATCAAGGCTCCACTGCCATTCAGATCAACACGTAAATACCGATCAAATAAGACATCGGCGGGTGACGGTGGTAAAGCTGCGGGATTCTTTTGAACTTGATTTGTCAACAATGACCAACCGATTGCCAAATGGTGATTGACCAGATTGAGATGGGGGTTCCAAGGTGATTGATCTTTCAACCACTGCCAGCTGTAAATCAACTGACCATCAAACCAGCGGACGAATTTCTCGAATTCGGCTGACTCCCGGGTATCACGCACCATGCCAATTTTGACATAGGTCTTAAAATTGACACCACGTTCGCGTTTCCACCCAACAGGCAGCTGACGAATTTGTCCCATTTCAGGACCAAACTCATATGTCAAATTGAGAAGCCGTTCCTGAGGGCGGTGCCCGGCTGAAGACAAAGATCCTGCACCTTTCTGTTTTGCATTAGCTGCCAGGCCATCAGGCGAAGAATTCTTAACGGCAGGGTTGGGAATAGCCGAAACAGGCGGTATTTGCTGCCCCAAACAGCTCCCGCTGAAAATAAATATCCCGATTGCAACCCCTAACCAACCACGGCCAACGGCTTGGCCGGGGGTTGCGATCCGG
>DOPG01000447.1:22375-31165 GCA_003513555.1 Rhodopirellula sp.
CGGCCAACGGCTTGGCCGGTGGTTGCGATCCGGTTGAAGACACGTAAGATGCCAGCAAAAATAAGACCGGTCATGAACGACGCATGGGTAAAGACTTGGCTGAACTGAACGTAGCTGTCCGACTTGACGCAATGAGAATGCCGTTGCGTAAAGCGATCGAAACGGCCTCCCAACTGGGTGCTTCGGCGGTGGAAATCGATGCGCGCAACCAGATCCACCCCAGTCAATTATCGGACACTGGCCTTCGCCAGTTGCGGAAAATACTGGATGACCGCAATCTCAAAGTATCAGCTTTACGCTTTCAAACACGGCGTGGCTATGAACATGCTCAGAATTTAGAACGTCGGGTTGAGGCCACCAAATCAGCGATGCAACTCGCATACCGGCTAGGAGCACCCGTGGTGATCAATTCAGTTGGAGTTGTCCCGGGTGACGAAGAAGGCTCGCAATGGGCATCGCTTCGGTCGGTTCTAAGCGACCTGGGACGCTATGGGACGCGCGTCGGTGCGTTTCTGGCCGCGGAAACCGGCGCGGAACCGGGGGTTAAGCTAGCAAAGCTAATCGAAGGCGCAGATGATGCCTTCATCGCAGTTGCTTTCAATCCAGGCCAGCTGATCATCAACCGGCATGATATTCAGGAAGCGTTGCTGGCCCTGAAAAATCGAATCCAGATCGTTTGTGCAGTCGACGGCGTGATCGATTTGGCTGCTGGCCGCGGTATTGCGGTGCCGCTCGGGCAAGGTGTGGCCGATTTTCCTGAGCTGATCGGGATGCTAGAAGATGTCCAGTACCGCGGACGCTATGTGGTTGGCAGAGCTGACTCACCGCTTCAGGAATTAGCTGACGGCATTTCATATTTGAAACAACTTTGAACGACACAGCGTTTCACTGCTGCTGCTCGATTTTCTCGACCGTTTCAACTCGAACCTCGCCGACTTTTCAAGTCGCTTCGTCGAGCAGCCAAACGCTTTCTAATAAAATCAAGAGTCTCGTAGACTCGCGACCAAGGATCCAGCTTCGAGACAAGCCGCATGACTAAATCGCAATTTCTAGGTTCGATCATCCGCAACCCAGAGTGCACGTAGAAGTTACTGAGGGCGAGGAATTTACCCCGTCAGCACGCCATAGGAGTGCAAATCACGATGAGGAAAATCGGGAAGGAAGACGACGTAACCCCGGTGTTGACTCACCACGGCCTTCTCTGCTTGTGGTCACGAACCGAGCTGGATGGAGCTAGCTGTTGGCGTCGCTGCTGCCCAGTTGGGCCAAAACCTGCAAAACGCCGTTTAAATGAGCCAGACGGGGTCCAAAGCGATCCACAAACTCATTGAGCATGTATTCGCCCTCGACCAGGTGCTCTTCGCTATCCGCGATTTCTTCGGTCAGCGTATCGAGAAACTGGGTTTGCACCCGGCTAAGCGTCTCAGCAGCCTGTCGACAAGAGCGAGCAAGTTCTGGATTGGCGTTTTTCCACTGCTGAAGTTCCATAGCCCGCTGCTTATTGGCAGCAACTTGCTGATGCACCAGTTCTTCGAGTAATCGATTCTGTTGTTTTTGGCCAGCGACCAATTCTGTGAGCAGATCAAGAGCGTTGTCACTTGCATCACCTTGCTGCCCCTGTCCCGCCTCGGACTCGCCGTCGGCCGAAACGTCGATTCGAAACATGGGGGAGATAGGCTCGTGCTCGTATGACATCTGAATGATTCCTGCTGCGATCAATAAATCTCTGAAGAATGATGTTCATGAGTATAACCAAGGAATTTTTTGTTTGTCGACGAAACACAAACTGGTGTGAATTTTTGTCAAATAGCAAAAACTTTTTTTGAGATAATCCCTATTTTCACACTTGCTTTCCGGGACCGGACAATTCGCGTTTCAACCGCTAAAGTCCGAATATATTACGCGCCGAAACTGAACTTAGGCGGCGGTGCAATCGACAAGCCCAGTGTTTCCCGTGTTTCACAGTCATAACACATCTGGCACCTCCATCTGAGCGGAACTGCAGCGATTACCGCGGCAAACAGATCAGTACAAGCTGCAGGCAGTTGCGGTAGCCAGATACCTCCCCATCACCCCAAGTTAAATACGCGGATGCCAGACACGGATTCACCAACGATTGCCTACTACACGGTCGTAGAAGAAGAACGAACCGGCTGGACAGGCGGGTTACTACTACTCAATGGTGGGGGCAGGCCTCTGGAATTCCAGTGCACCTTACCAGTGCGTCCCACACGGGCTCATGAGATTCTCTTTGGGCTCACTCTTCGCGATCATTTGATTGGGGAAGTAATCGGACCGTTACTTGTGCGGAAGTGTCGCACCCCAATTGCCCTACTGTGCTGCGATCAACCAGAAGCCCTTAAGATCGAAACACGCACAAAGTGCCCCGTCGCGCTCGTGGAGGAGGCTGCGTTGTCAGACGAGGGCCCCATGGATGACGAATCACTGCTGGGTTCAACTCGCGTGGATCTGGCGGGATCCACGCTTCGAGTTGCAGTCGAGCAAGCCGAGCAAGTCCAACAATTGGCTGCAAATTTAATCGATTTGCCTGACGCCACAGAGCCATTCGATCGAATCCGTGAAGCAATCAAGGAAGCACAGTCCCAGATTGCCAGAGCACAGTCATCCCGCCTACCACCGGCAGCGGCAGCTTAAAACTGCTGCACATATGCTCCATCAAACGTCACGTTGCAACGTGCTTCGAACATCAATTCGCCAAGGGATGACTGCAACAACATGTGGAAACGAGATTCAACATCTGAGCTACGCGCCGAAATTGACGACGCCAACAGCTGGTCCACCAATACTCTGACTCCCGCTGATGTACATCACCTGCCTATCAAATCGATTCAACCCAAATCGCTTCCAATCAAGGTTTCGAAGCTCACCACCAAGGTAACAGGATTTCTCTTTCCCGAAGCCAACCAATGGACACCTCCGGTAACACCGGTGGAAAAGGAAAGTCGGAAAAAACGCAGGCGTTACACCAGCCTTGAACGACATCGAATCAAGCCACCCAACGAAGTCGTCAAACTTCAGGACCGACTTTATTACCTGCTACAGCCACCATTGGATTCGCTGGTTGGTAGCGGACAACTGAACTTTCCCTTCGATCCATTTCCCTATCAACTCGATGGCATTGCGTTCCTTTTCCCTCGTTATGCAGCGGTGCTGGCCGACGAAATGGGACTCGGCAAAACGATGCAGGCAATCAGCACAATACGCCTGTTACTGTGCAGCGGCGAACTTCGAAGTGTTCTGTTGGTATGTCCCAAGCCACTTGTGACTAATTGGCTACGTGAGTTTGAGGTGTGGGCACCCGAGATACCGGTCACGGCGATCGGCGGCAACGCAACCAAACGGGAATTTCAATGGCGTTCACCGGAAGTGCCTGTCAAAGTCGCCAATTACGAACTGCTGATGCGAGATAAGGAAACAGTACTCGACAGTGGGCTGCATTTCGATCTGGTAGCCCTCGATGAAGCACAACGCATCAAGAATCGCAACAGTACAACGAGCGAGATTGTTCGTGCCATTCCACGCACACGATCATGGGCGTTGACCGGAACCCCTGTGGAAAATTCCCCCGATGATCTTGTAGGAATTTTTGACTATCTGTCGCCCGGGTACCTGAAAGTAGGGATGCCGATGAACCAGATGGCAAAAGCGTCCAAAGATTACATTCTAAGACGCACCAAAGACATGGTGATGGAAGACATGCCACCCAAACTTTACAGGGATGCTGAGCTCGACCTGACCGCTGAACAGTGGGCGACCTATGAATCAGCTGAGTCAGAGGGAGTCATTCAACTTGAAGAATTAGATCAGGAACTTACGATCCAGCATGTCTTTGAGCTCGTGCTACGGCTAAAGCAAATCTGCAATTTCGATCCTGCCACAGGCAGCAGCAGTAAACTGGAACGCCTGGTTGCCGACATGGAAGAAGTCTCCGCCAGTGGTAAAAAAGCGATCGTCTTCAGCCAATGGGTCAACAGTATCGACAAGATGAGACCAGCACTGGAACGGTTTGGACCTTTGGAATACCACGGGCGAGTACCGCACAAAAAACGCGACGCTGTCATCGATCAATTCAAACATGATCCGGACTGCAGCGTCATCCTGATGAGTTATGGAGCAGGAAGTGTCGGACTGAACCTGCAATTCTGCGAATACGTGTTCCTGTTTGACCGCTGGTGGAACCCAGCCATTGAAGACCAAGCCATCAATCGCGCCCACCGCATTGGAGCCAAGGGCGCCGTCACGGTCACCCGCATGCTGGCGATGAACACGATCGAACAACGAATCGCCTCGGTGCTGGACGAGAAGCGAGAAATGTTTGACCTGCTCTTTTCAGAAACAAACCCAAAGGCAAAACCACTCAAGGGCGGAGGCCTGACCAGAGACGAGATCTTTGGCCTATTCGACCTGCGTGCACCTGGTGGAAAAAAGGTTGCCTGAGTCTTGCGAAGAGATTCAAGCAAGCAGTCTGCTGCACCATCGGCAGGCAGACGCTTACCTTATTCTTCGCACTGCCTGCCCGAGGGCTTGGCCGGGAAAATTCCTACGGTTTTGCTGGCGTCTCAGCTTTCGGAGTTGGCGGCACAATGACGTAAGCTTTCTCATCGATCACCACAAGCAATTTAGTCGACTCTGCCAAAAACGCTTTGGAGCGTTCGCCCAGCTTTTCGATCAGGTCAAAATACACATCAGTGAACTGCTCAACTTCTTGCGCCTTTGCAATTTGCTCGTCACTCGCTTGCGCATCGACATAGCGATCACCTTTCAGGAAGAATGTCTTTCCGCCAATTTGCCTGACTGCCTGACCATTCCTTTTCGCTTGCTTGTCCCGGTCGTTCTGCGCGGCGGGAGCACCACCTGCGGCCGGTGCGGGAGGCAAAACGTTCGACTGAGCAACACCACTCATACCTCCGCCAAGTCCCCCGCCCGAAGGCAAGTTTGATCCGAGATTCAAACCTAGCGAATCACTCGATTGACTTGCCCGGCCAGCAGATTTCAATTGCGATTTAAAGCTGCGTTGACGAAACGCCCTTTCCCCCGCCTCTTCTGATAAGGCCTGTAAATTTCCTTGTGCCAACCTACGTCCCTGCGTGATGTCATTGATGTCGGTCTGCTCTTCTGCAAGGTAGGCTGTGTAGGGTGTCAGAATTCCATGCTTCTTTGACAGAGCGATCAGCTCATCAACCAGCTCCTGATTTTCTCCATAGAGGTCAATATCGTCGATAATCTGGCCGATTCTACGCGTCGCCCACAATCGTTCAACAAATGCACTACGACCACTGCCAGTTTTCTTTGCAAATTCACCGGAGTATCGATACTCCTGTTTTTTGCCCATGAAATTCCCGGTCAGCTTGATCTTGAGCTGACCCGGCTTCCTGTATCTTCCCACAATCACCAACTGGTCACCTGAGAACAGATCGTACATTTTGGACGGATAGATTTGCCGCGTACGCCCTTCTTTTCCATCAACCAATAATTCCAGCTTGGCATCAGTCAACGCGGGAGCTCCGATCCGATCATACAGTTTGCCAACCACATCATCTAACGGTTCCCCAGGTCGAACATACATCGTCTGACCAAGACAGATGCTAGCCAATTTATCCAGCAATCGGCTATTCACATCGTGGCCCACGCCGAGGCTGAAAAGACGAGTCTGTTCATTGAGTCGGCTTTTGACATTCTCGGCGATCTTCATACCATTTTTTTCGCCAACGGTTGGTTTGCCATCGGTCATGAATACCACATAGGCGGGACCATCGGCTTCACCCGACAACTCAAACGCTTTGGCAAGTGCTCCATCGATGTTGGTACTTCCACCCGCGAGCATCGAATCAATGTAATCTGCTGCATCGTCTCTCGTTTCTTTGTCACCACTGGTAAGCTCGCTGCGAAACGTTTCCACCCGACTGTCATAGTTGATCAGCGTGAATTGATCGCGTGACCGCAGTTTGTCTACGACATAGGAAGCGGCTCGACGGGTCTGGTCAATTTTTTCACCTCGCATACTGCCACTTTTATCGAGTACCAGAATGACATTCTTGCCGATCTTCTTTTTATTTTTTTCAACGGCAGGAAACTGCGGTTGAATCAACAACATGAAATAACCGTCTTTCTCCGCATCAGGTCGGTGCGAGACAACTGACATCTGCACGTCTTCCTCACCCGCGTCCCACAAAACACGAAAATCACGGCGAGGAACCGTTGCCTTTGCCTTGTATTCAAAACGAGCGACCTGCTCGCTGTCACGCACAATTTCAAGATCATGCGAAGGGCTATACACATTCCCCAATTTGGTCTCTGAACGAATACGCCCCCGAATATTGATTTCACCGATGGGGCTGGATGTGAACTTGGCAGGCGATAACGGAAGCAACCAATCGTTCAATGCTCCCTGTCGCTTGCAAACCTGCGTGTAACGAAGCGAAACCGTTCGCACGGCACCAGCCGGAACAGGGAACACCTGCGTCTGGAACATCCCCGTCCCGATCCACTGAACCAACGCGGGGTCCTGATTACGACGAACATAAGACTGGTAGATCTCGCGAGCCTGCTCCGCTTCGAGCAACCTGCCTTCCAATTCCTGCCCATCGACCATGAACGTCATTTGATCAATCGCGCCATCGTAAGGCAGAGGAAATACAAACTTAACCTGGAGCGTACGATTGCTGCGATTGCGAAACGTTTGAGCTACTTGAACTTCAGCGACCTGATTACGTATGGAGGCATCGATTTCAAGCTTCGCGATGTCATACAAAAAGCCTGGTTGCCCGGGACGTACGGGAGGCATTACACGAGGCAATGGATGACGAAAATCATGCTCCGACGATATCAAGACCCCCTGCCCAAACGAGGCGGAAGCAATGCCCACCCAAGCCATGCTAACCGCCAATGCAAACCTGCTCATCGCTCGAAACATCTGAATGCCTCACCCTAGATTAAAGAAAAATCTCGTTTACCGCAGGCCATTACGAAGGCACTTAAACCACAGTCGTTCAAATCAGGCCCAACGCGACTCACACCAAATAACCACTCACCTGTCACCCTGACGACACTCCCGTTGATAGCAGCTTACAAAGCTTCACAAAGCGTCCCAACATCGATCCGGAGCCCCTGCTTCATCGGAAAACCGTTTTTTCGCTCACGGAAATCACTAAGTGTAACCTTATCACGACAGCCAATTCTTTTTCTTAGGCGTCATCCCTGTCGATTTCCAGAACCAAGACTGTTCGCGGCCCCAAGGCCTCGCTCTGGATTTGCTCAACTCAGGACATGTTGATCGCAGTAGTTTCTCCACCACCAGAGTCTTTTACAAACGCCCTCAGAGCCTGATGAAGAGTGATACGGAAGAGAATGAATCCACCCCGTCTTACCCTCACGCACCTGCTCTAGGCGGAAACTGTCCAACAAATCACGTTAATGATAAACCAGGTGGATCGTTCACCTCGCCCGTGCTTACACACCTTGGCTCTCGATTTTCGGATAATTTTTGTAATTCTGGCCAGACTTCCGCTTCCAATGGATTGGAGGCCAGCGTGCATCAATGAATGATCAAGACCGCGAAGACACATTTGAACGCTGGACAAGCGAACACCGAGCATTGTTGCACCGAACGGTTCGGCCTTTCGCTCGACCAGCAGATGCCGATGATCTCATGCAAGAGTTGCTGCTGTCCCTTTGGAAAGCTTTGCCGGCTTATCGCATGGAAAGTCGTTCATCAACCTTTATCTACCGCGTGGCGCACAACGCTGCACTGACATGGCATCGTGGCCGTCGCCGACCGACTGAGACCCTTTCTGAGCCAGAGGCCGTTCCTGAATCGGTCCAAGGCACATGCCAGCAGCACGATGAACAGGTGCTTGACTTGCTATATGAACACATCCATGCACTGTCACCAGTCGATCGGTCACTCATGCTGCTATCTCTGGACGACCTTCGCTATGGAGAGATTGGGGCCATTCACAGTTTAAGTTCCAACGTGGTAGGCGTGCGTCTCCATCGACTCCGTAAACAAATTCCAAGTGACATGAAGGAGAATTTTGATGAGCTCTGAACAACCAGCTTCTGCTTGGTCAGCTGCCAGCAACAGGATGACAATTACCGAGTCGGGGTCGATAACATCGGCGTTCCTTAATGAGCTCAGATGCCGGCGTCGAAGGTCTTCCTTGGGGCTTGCGTTCGTCGCTGCTGCCTTTACTGCGTTAACATTGCTAAGCATCGTTATCGTACTCAGCCAAGGCGACCTGCACTTCAAGCACGCGATCACGTTCGCTTTGCAGAATGTCCTGATTTGGACGGGATGGATCTATGCACTCACAAAGCATATCTCTCAGAATCGGGCACCAGTCACAGCAGGACTTCCAGTGCGTGAGGCATTACAACGATCGATCAGCCAACAGCAATTGCATCTGACCCACCTGAGAATTATCGCGATTGGCTTGCTGCTGAGCACGCCGCTTGTGGCCTTGTCGATCTACTCAATGCTGCAGACGGGCAGGCTGTCGCCGGAAGATTTTCCTCTTCGAATCGTGCTTACGATCGGCGCCTATGGCATTGCCTTCGCTTGCCTTCGGAGCGACTACTTCGGGCAACCCAGCTTGGAAATCGCGAACATCAAATCGTTACTGCGCGATTACGATCGATATGGAGAACCAGATTCGAACACGCCGTGCTGACAGATGGGTAGAAATCAACTGCAAGGCAAGGGGGAGCCTGACCATGCAATGCGTACCGGATCACACTGCAGATTCCGCCCCGAGCGCCCCGAGCGCCCCG
>DOPG01000447.1:31383-33199 GCA_003513555.1 Rhodopirellula sp.
GCGCCCCGAGCGCCCCGAGCGCCCCTGCTTCCCTTGTCTTCTTGCCGCCATTTCCACCTAATTTCAGGTGATTAAGAACCGGATGGATCTTTCCCGTCGACCCACGGTCCTGCCAGTTTCATGTATTCGGGTTCTTCAAGAATACTCCCTTGATCACCGGCATTCCAACCTGCGATGTGGTTCGGTTTACCACGTGAGTGCGAACGCTGTTCCCATCGATCTGCCCACGAAGCATCGGCGTCTTTGACAGCCAGTGACCCTTCATCAATGAAGAACGCTTTGCCTTCGCGATAACTGCGTGCGCCCAGAATCACGGTGGTGATCGCTGCCGCCCCTAGCAATGGATCGTTATTCACGAGAGCTGGATCATCCGCAACCATTGCGGTCACCCAGTTTTTAAAGTGATGGTAGGTTGTGTCTTTGACTTGCCCCACAGAGATGTGCTCTTCCTTGAGTTTACTATTCCTCGTCACTTGCGGTCGTTCTGGGATGTAATCGAAGCCTTCGAATTGCTCGCCATTGCCAAACACAAACGAGCCAAAGTGACCGCGGATCAGTTGACGGATCGGTGTTTCCTGACAGGCCATGGTGGCTGTGACCAGTCCTTGAACTCCCTCGGGGAAATCGGCCACCACAGTAGCCACATCAGGGACATCCCGTCCATCATACTCCAGATAAATTCCTCCAGCACCGACGACTCTACCTGGAAAACGCAAACCGGTTGCCTTCAACATGGTCGTCGTTCGATGGACAAACAGGTCGGTAAACATTCCTGACCCGTAAGGCCAGAACCGACGCCATTGACGATACTTGGCCCGGTCAAAGTCTTCGTACTCTGCCAGCCCTTCATCGACTCCCAGCCATTTTTTCCAATTGATGTTGCGCGGATTCATCGCTGGCTCGAGCTTATAATATCGCCATTGCCCCTGTGCTGAGTTCCTAAAAAACTCAGTCTGATACATCAGCACTTTGCCAAGTTTTCCGCTGGTCAACATATTGTTCACCTGATTCCAAACCGGCAAACTGGTGGATTGCACTCCAACCTGCATGACCTTGCCTGATTTCTGCCAAGTCCTCATCACCTCGACTGCCTCTTCAGCAGTTTTGGTCATCGGCTTTTCACAGTACACATGCAATCCCTCACCCAAAGCATCAATGGTCTGTTTCGCATGCCAATGATCTGGCGTCCCAATCACGACTGCATCAAGATTCGCCTTGGCAAACATCTCCAAATAATCTTCATGCTTTGAGGGTGCTTTACCCGTCTGCTTTTCAATGTAACTAGCCGCTCGGTCGCGATGCTCGCTATAGACGTCGCAGACAGCAACAAGCTCGATCGGTTCTCCTTCGAGTTGCAGTTTAGTGAGGCGTTTCACGTGTGCGCCAAACCCCCTGCCGCCCGGACCAATGAAACCAATTCGAATCTTGTCAATTGGCGCCACTGCAGGTGCATCCTGCGTGTCAGCCACCGTCACGGCGGCGACTGCCCCCACCGTCGTGGCCGAACTCTTGATGAAGTGCCTCCGACTGGCTGTGGAAGACGAATTTGACGATAGGCTCTCAGACGGCAACTGATTCGTGTCAGACATGGAAAGACAAATATCCTACAGGAGAAACTGGAGTAAAGCGGACAGGATGCACAAAGCGGCAGTGTCACCAGTTAGTATAAACAACCTTGCAAACCTCTGCCGCCGAAACATCTCTGAGGCCCCTTGCCTCAACAGATATGGGCTTCCGTGTGCAACGTTCTCCCTGCGACAACTCCTCCCTGCGACGATCTCCCTGCGACTACTCGCCAACAAGAATGACCAAAATA
>DOPG01000385.1:0-5678 GCA_003513555.1 Rhodopirellula sp.
GCCCTCCACCGCCAGGCCCTCCACCACCAGGCCCTCCACCACCGCGGGTCGGCCTAAATGACTCATTCATATCGTGTGGCAAAACATGAAACACACCGGCAGGATCTTTGTAAATGTTGTAATCACTGGCTCGGGTCCAGTAACCGTCGCTATTGATCAAGGCGATATCGGCGGCAAGAAACCAAAGTGCGCCATCAATATCGAGCACACCATTGAGTTTGTCTTCCAGCTCATCAGCAGGTGTCTCATTAAGCAGTTTGCACAACGCGATCAGATCACGCCAAGACTGCTCATCATCCTTGGACTTGATCTCAAAACGTTCACGATACGGCTCGATGTCCTCACCAAGATACCTCAGGCCTCCATCACC
Organism: Rhodopirellula sp.; assembly: GCA_003513555.1. Classification (GTDB taxonomy): domain Bacteria; phylum Planctomycetota; class Planctomycetia; order Pirellulales; family Pirellulaceae; genus Rubripirellula. The sequence goes on from DOPG01000385.1 coordinate 371, forward strand.
CCTTGGGCTGCCATGCACTTTCCAGCGAGCCCCTTTTTTTGTGCCGTAATTTGCTTTGACGAAATCGCCATTGAACTGCTCAACATTGCAATACACCCCCCAGCTTTCGCCATTAATCACCACGTTCATGAAGTTCGCGCGTGGCGTAGGAATTTTTGAACCTACGATTGAGGAATACAACACGGTGCTCATGAGTGATGCATCACCGTTGCAGTTCAATAGATTCAGCGTTTTGAACCCATGAAGCCTTTGCCCGGAATCCAAATAATCAATTGAAATATTGAGGGAACGCTTGAGACCTTCGGGAATGCTAAAAAAAGATGAAGCACCACGAAAGCTGACACCGACTTCCTTATACTGCTCTCCGTCGACGGTCAATTTTGCTGGCACCTCAACGTCCGTGGATTTAAAAACAGCTAGTTCCTGCTCCCAGTCATCACTTCCGAACGTCAAAAATAAAGTACGCAAAACGGAAGGATCATAGAGAGGCTGGTCTGAATACTCAGTCACGTCACCGGGTTCAACCTTAGGCCCAGGTTTGCCCTCGGCCATCATCCTGCCACGCCCACCAGGTCCACCGCGTCCACCACCAGAGTTTGTAGCATCAAGCGACTTTCTTGCTTCCGCTCGCTCTTGTGTATTCAAGCGACCATCGCCATCGGCGTCGAATTTTTCGACGAGAAGCTGATCTTTTGCATTAGGACCGCCAGGGCCACCAGGCCCTTGATTGCGACCACCGAATCCACCACGCCCACCGAATCCACCACGCCCACCGAAGCCACCACGACCGCCGAAGCCACCACGACCGCCGAAGCCGCCACGACCTCCATTCTGACCTTCATTCTGCGGTGCCCCCAATTCACCCTCACCCGGTGCTTGCCCGGGAGGCTGCGCCAGTGATTCCAGACTCATCCCTAACGTGGCCCAAACCGCAGAGAGTATAAGAACAGTGAATTGCTTGCCGTGCATCAGTCAAATCCCATGTAGTGTTGTTGAACGCAACAACTCGCGCTCGCGTCCCAGTTGTAACGTTAGAGACGAGCCGAAGTTCCGTGGCAAGTCAAATTTTCAAGCATGACATAAGCCAGCAGAGAAATTGATCGCGAGTCACCTTCCACCAGCCCGAGATCGGCAAGAATGCGTTAAGTTGACGGTCATCAGCGACTCAAAAGGATGTGCGGCGCGACTCGAACTCTATTTTAGGTCGGGGGAAGTCGCGGATCCGCCGGGAATCGCTTTCTAACTATTTTCCAATGGGTATCCTCGTCATGAAATTAACTTGCGCTACTGCTCGGCCTGAAATTTCGAACCCCAAGCCGTCAGTTTGACGACCAAAATAATTACAGAATTCAAGCAGAAGATCTCATCCTTCAATCTAGAACCGTCCAGCGGCGGGTGCTTTGAACTCACCATCGATGGGGAGCTAAAAGTACTCGAAACTTGCCACGGGTGAGTTTCCGGATGAATCCCTGTTGGTGGATGAAATTCGCAAACTTTTGGACTGATTGACCGCCACGGAGATTGGACACCGGTCACTGCGACAGACGTTCGCCCGATGGTATTTTGACTGTCAAAATGTGGGCTGGCGAGCTACAATCAAGGGCCCTGCAAGCTTTCCCGACAATCCTGACAGTTTTTCAATGTATGGAAACAGCCCCACGCCACTGTCAAAATCACAGCCCATGTCAAAATCACAGCTCAAACGCGGCCATGCGCCCTACGGCCGCCGAAGTCTGCTCAAGGGAGCAAGCCTGACATTTGCGCTTCCCTGCTTGGAGTCCGCTCCCGCGTTAGCAGCGGAAAAGCCAGCACCAGACAATTCAGGCCCGACCGATCCCCCCGCAGCAAAGCGTCTTGTCTGCATCGGGTCCAATCTCGGCCTACACCGCCCTGCTTTTTATCCTGAGCAAACTGGTAACGACTATTCCCTGTCACCGCTGCTGGCAAACCTTGCATCCCACCGCGACAACTTTACCGTCTTCTCCGGCTTTGACCATGAGGCTGCGAACGGCCACAAGAACTGGGACAATTTTCTTTGCGGCAAAAGGATTGGTGATGTCAGCCTCGATCAAATTGCCGCCAAACAGATTGGCTTGACCACGCGTTTTGATTCGATACAGCTTTGCGCCGGGGACATTCCATCTCAACGAATGATCTTCACTGATACTGGCATTCCTCTTCCCATGCTCAATCGTCCCAGTGTGCTGTACCACAAGCTGTTTGCGAGTGCGGATAGCCGTGCCCGCAGTGAGTACTTACTGCGAAGTGGAAGAAGCGTTCTGGATCTTGCAACCGAAGATGCAAAACGCCTCCAAAAACAAGTCAGCCACTCGGATCGCCAAAAACTCTCGGAATACTTTACCTCTCTGCGAGACCTCGAGAATCGCATGTCAAGGCAACTGAAGCATCTGTCAACAAGTGATGCTCAAGTAGATTACGAGCTGCCAACCTACGATCCAATCGCTCCCACTCTGATGCTGGAATGTGAGCAGATCATGTTTGACCTGATGGCTTTGGCTTTGCAAACAGACTCGACGCGTGTAGCCACACTGTTCATTGCCGGACTGGGGCAAGTATTCACGCTTGATGGCAAGACGATGCGTGCCGGTTACCACGCCTTATCCCATCACGGCAATGACCCTGACATGATCCGAGATTTGATCCGTGTTGAGACGGAACACATGCGATGCCTGAATCGCTTCCTGACTCAGCTCAAGGAGAAAACGGACGCTGAGGGTCGTTCACTACTTGATACGACGATTGTGATGTTTGGCACTGGCATGGGAGACGCGAGCCGCCACTCCAATCGTGACTTGCCAACACTGGTAGCTGGCGGCGGATTCAAACATGGCAAGCACATCAACAACACTGGCAAATCCCATTTGCTTGGGGATGTCTTTATCAGCCTCCTTCGGCAACTGGGCATCAAAACCGATTCATTCTCAAACGCCACCCGCGGCATTGACCAGTGGACCTGAAACATTGAGTAATCACTCAACCTCATTACCCTTGCGTTACTCCTCGGCAATCGAGCTGGTCACACTGGTGACAATGAGCATTCTCACCTTCGCCACATTAAGTCATGCTCAGCCGCCTGCAGCGGCAACAATCATCAATCCGGTGCAGCAACAATTCCTGTCTCGCTTTTGCACCGATTGCCATGAACGCGGCAGCGCTGAGAAAGATGTTGTTCTGTCGGACGAATCGATTGACTGGACGAAGCCGGAATCACGCGAACAATGGGAGTTGGTTCAAAGCCTGATCGACAAACAGGTCATGCCACCGACGGATTCTGTGCAACCCAGCGTCAAAGAGCGTGCAGACATCCTGTCCTGGCTCGATACCCAGCTTGTTGAACACAGCCCAATCGGAGGCACCCCGCTCCGCCGCCTTTCATCACGAGAGTACCGCAATACCATCGCTGCCATCTTTGAACTTCCAAACTTTCAATTACCCAATAATTTCCCGCCAGACAGTTCGGCTCACGGCTTTGACAACCAGGGAAAGAATTTAATGATTGCAGGCTCGCACTTGGAAGCGATAGCCGAAACGGCGAGTGCAATCGCAGACACCTTCTTTCTGCAGCCACCGCCTGCACCTGAACAGAGCGATGTCATCGCATTGCCCAAAGATCTAACCATCAGTTATTCCTCAGCATGCCTGATTGATGGAACAATGCGTCTCGCCTCTTCAGGATCAAACCTGCGGCGAAACGCAACATGGCCCGCTCGGTTCATCGCTCCTGCGACAGGAAAATACCTGCTCGACATCACAGCTGCCGCCTCACCCAACGCTTCGCTTCCTGCCGAACTTGAAGTGGGCGCAATGACGAATGTAAAAGCAAACTCACGAATACTCGGCAAGCTAAATTTCAACGCGACAGCGCCTAGCACAAGGACGATTGAAGTACGGCTGGAGAAAGGCGAAACCGTAACACTTCGCTTAACCAATGGTGTGATTGATTATGAAGACAAAACTGCCTACAAAAAATTTCTGACACAACTATTTGACGACCAGCCCCGACTGGCTGCTGCATGGAATGCGGTGGGCGATCCAGCCAGAGGCGGAAGCGGCTGGGCTCGCGTTGCGGAAAAGCTAAATGATCCTAATCTCGATGCTACTCCCTTCATCAACGAGGAAGCCAAGCGTGAGGCGGTAGTGACTGCCATGGCCAAGAATTCGGTCAAGTCGGGAGAAACGCTGGTCTATCGTTTTTTTGAACAGGGGCCTTACCTGGGAATCCATCGTCTAAAGATCGTTGGACCAACCGAAGTTTACCCCAGCAAGGACGAATTACTTCGACTCAAAAGACGCGAAAAACTCACTGGTCTTTCCGAAACCAGTTCACGTTCGGAAATCGAAAAGTTTCTCTCACAATTCCTCGGGAAAGCCTTCAGGCGACCAGCCCAGGAAAGCGAAATCAAAGCCTACGCTGACCTGATTCAAAACGAATGCCGTCGAGCAGGATCGATCGATCCAGGACTGCACCTCGCGGTTCGCTCTGCACTTCTTTCCCCTGCTTTTCTGTACCGAAACATCGGCGATGGAGAACTTAGCGACAACGAACTCGCAACTCGGCTATCTTATTTCCTCCAGTCGATGCCTCCGGATAGAAAACTTCAGGAGCTTGCAAACGAAGGACACCTAGGAAACACCAAGACGCTCATTGCTCAGGCAAAGAGACTCTGCTCATCACCAGCGTTGGCTACAGATTTTACGACACAGTGGTTGGGGCTGGAAAAGTTGAAGCACCTGCTACCCGATGTTCGCTTGATGAAAAACTTCAAGCCGACACACAAAACATCAATGATGCGAGAAGTCCAACGCACATTCCAACACGTGCTCGACAACAATCTGCCGGTGCATGATTTGGTGACACCAGATTTCATCTTCACCGACGAAATTCTGGGCTGGGAATTTTACGAACTTCAGCAATACAAACCGAAAAAGAACAAGAAAATCCCCAAGGGCATGCGACAAGTCCCCATCGAACGTGATGCGAGACGCGGTGGATTGCTGACCATGCCGGCAGTCTTGATGGCCACAGCCAATGGGGTCGACACGCAACCCGTTCTCCGTGGGGTATGGGTGCTGGAAAACATTCTTGGCAGTCCTCCTCCCGAACCGCCCGATGCAGTTCCAGCTCTCACACCTGACACCCGTGGCACCAACAGTCCCAAGGAGCGACTGTCAGCACACATGTCTTCGGAAGGCTGCGCTGCATGTCACAAATCCATCGACCCGCTTGGATTCGTTCTTGAGAACTTCGACCCGGTTGGGCGGTGGAGAGACCACTACCCAACGTCCA
>DOPG01000385.1:5921-14877 GCA_003513555.1 Rhodopirellula sp.
TGAGAAAAAGTCCATTGAGAAAAAGAAGCCCCATGAAGTCGATGGAGCCCGAATTGATGCCTCAGGTACGCTTCCCGGTGGATATGAACTCAATGACATTCAGGATCTCAAGCGTTGGCTGAAAGACAATCCGGAACCTTTTGTGCGCTGCATCTCCGAAAAGCTTTTGAGCTACGCCACGGGGCGCCAAATGAACTACCGCGAGCGGAAGATGATCAAGGAAATCGTCACCAGCCAAGCCACAAATGAATATCGCTTTCGTGACCTGCTGCTTGCGCTGATCCAGAGCGAAATATTCCGAACCAAGTAAAAGTGTTGCTTCTCCGCAGTCCGACGGTGCATTCTCCGCAGCCTGAGACGTTTTTTGGTTCCAAACACCTCAATTCATGAGGTCTCTTGGCGTGCATCTGCCGAGGACTTCGTTACAATTCTGGCTTGGATCCCTCGCCCGTGACGCGACTTGATCCTTGCTGACACGCACCATGCTTCGAGAATACAACATGCGTCTAACCAGTACGATTCTGACTTACCTGCTTCTATTTTTTTTCACGGCTTCGGCTTCAGCGGATCGCCTGACTCCTGAAACCCTATGGGATCTTGGCCGTATCGGAGATGCGGCCATTTCACCTGATGGCAAAACCGTCGCTTATCTGGTGAAGCGTTATGAACTCGCAGAAAACACGGGAACCAGCACTCTGTTGGTACAGCCGCTGCCAGAATCTTTGGACAGTGATGTCAAGATGGCGGCCTTCGATTCACCCGGCGTGGAAAGCAAAGCTGAGGCTCTCCTCAGTGATATCAAGGGGCTGGGAAGCTTGAATTGGCTTGCCCACCCAAGTGGAAACAAGTTGATCTACATTGCGCCAGGCCAAGCGGCGTCCAACGACGACAAAAAAGACACAAATAAAGAAGAGGAAACGGGCGAGCCGCAGGCATGGATGCTGGATCCAACCACTGGAGTCGCGAGACAACTCACACACGTCGAAGACGGGATCGCCAACCTGATCACATCGCCATCGGGTGACGCCATCGCCTTCACTGTTGATGTCAAGATTGACAAGGAGGTCACCGAGATCTATGCAGATCTGCCCAAAGCCGACGCCCGAATCATCGATTCCCTGATGTACCGGCACTGGAATCAATGGCACGATTATGCCTACAGCCACGTTCACGTTGCCAAAATCGATGATAAAGGTCAAGCATCTGAGCCACTGGACTTGATGGCAACCCTGCGAGCTGATTGTCCCCTGCCACCATTCGGTGGATCGGAACAGTTCACGTTTTCCAATGACGGTAAAGAGATGGCGTTGACGCTGAAGCTCGTCAACAATCCAGCCGAGAGCACTGACAGCGGCATTTACTTGGTCAGTACAGAAGGTGGCCCTCTCAAAAACATTACCCCCGGCATGCCGGGCTATGACATGGACCCCGCGTACTCACCAGACGGGACGACCATTGCATTTCACTCGATGGAACGGGCAGGTTTCGAGTCAGACCGCAATCGCATCATGCTTTACAACCGCAGTAGCGGCAAACTGCGGGAGATCACTGAGGGCCTGAACCAAACCACGCATCATGCGACATGGAGCGAAGACAGCAAAAGCCTTTACTTCCAGAGTGAAACCCGCGGCACGACTCAGGTATTCAAGATCGATGTTGATAACCGAGCTCTGCAGCAGGTCTCTGAGGGCCGTTTCAACTTTTCGATCGTGTCCTGCGTTCCGGGCAACAATCGTCTATTGCTTCGTCAACAGAGCATGCTTCGTCCTACAGAATTGGCTTTACTTGACCCCAGCAACAAACAGCTAGGCACCATCACCGACGTCAACGGTGAAATGTACAAGACATTGGAATTGCCAACGATTGAAGAACGCTACTTCACAGCAACTGATGGTGAACAGATCCATAACTGGGTTATCCTGCCACCAGGGTATGACCCAACAGACGGGAAGAAATGGCCCATGCTGACGTACTGCCAAGGTGGTCCCCAAGGTCAAATTGGCCAATGGTTTTCTTACCGTTGGAACTTCCACATGATGGCTTCACACGGCTACGTGGTATTGGCCGTCAACCGTCGCGGCATGCCGGGCTTTGGACGAAAATGGAACGATGACATCAGCGGCGACTGGGGCGGACAGGCAATGCAGGACATTTTGGCATCCACCGACGCCATGATTGCGGACCCGTCTATCGATCGCAGTCGTGTAGCCGCCATCGGCGCCAGCTTTGGCGGTTATACGGTGTATTGGCTGATGGGGAATGACGCGAGTCGCTTCTGCACCATGGTTGCCCATTGTGGCGTATTCAACCTTGAATCGATGTATGGATCGACCGAAGAGCTGTTCTTCGTCAACTGGGACCTGGGCGGACCTTACTGGGCCAGTGAAGCAGCAGGCAATGCGTACGCCAAGTTTTCGCCGCACAAATTCGTGGGCAAGTGGAAAACACCTCTGCTGGTGATTCATGGTGAGAAGGACTTTCGTGTCCCGGTAACCCAGGGCATGGAGGCGTTTACTGCTGCCCAGGTGCAGGGAATCCCAAGTCGATTCCTTTACTTTCCCGAGGAAGGACATTGGGTTCTGTCACCCCAAAATGGCGTGGTGTGGGGACGCGTCTTTTTTGATTGGCTGGATCGGACTTGCAAACCAACCCCCTGACCTTAACGACATGCTGATCACCAGTTCATGCCGACAACTCTGTGTTGCATTCCGCTGGGGCGGACATGCCACCAGATCATTTCGTTTGCCCGCCTGGGGGCTGAGCGTCAGTCCCTCAGTTGACACTTTCCAAATAACTCGTTTGAACAAATGAAGAAAAGTAAAACCAGTCACTGTCTTCGTGCCGCTCTCTTCTTAACCATGTTGCTGGCAATCGCAGTCAACGCCGGCCATGATGCCTACAGCCAAGATGATGCAAGCCTCAACGCCGCTCTGGACTCACTCCGTCAAGTTGGCAAGGAGGGAGAGGGATATTCAAGAGCGATCCCTGCAGCAAACCAACTTCGGCAAACGTCTGCTTCGAAGATAGACATGCTACTGAATGCAATGGCTGACACGAATCCAGTTGCTGAAAACTGGCTCCGCGGAGTCATTTTTGATGTTGCAAGAAAATCCAGTAAGCCAATGGCAACTGGCCTACAACGCTATGCGATGGATCAGTCCAACAACCCCAAGGGACGCGGCCTGGCAATGGAGTTATTGCAGAAGGAAGCACCACAAACAGCAAGCAAGCTAATCTCATCCTGCCTGAATGACCCCAGCCTTGCACTCCGGGAAATGGCAGTTGAGCAAGCCATCATTGGTGCCGAAAACACTTCCAAGCAGAACACGGACCAGGCTATCGCTGACTACCGTGTCGCACTCGCAGCCGCGCGACATCCACGTCAGCTGGCACGAATCATCGAAGCATTGGGAAAGTTGGGTGAAGAAGTCAGCACAGCCGATGCATTTGTGCTTTTGACTGACTGGCAAAGTCTTGCCCCAATGAACAACATCGATGGTGTGGGCTTCAACATGGCATATGCACCTGAGAACGAATTTCAAACCTCCGGCGTCCTTGATCTGAAAGCGGAACACGAGGGCAAGGAAGGCAAAATCAGCTGGCAGCCCATCGCTGGTTCTGCCGATCTTGGAGAAGTTGATCTCGCCGAGGCCTACAATAAGGAAAAAGGAGCCATTGCCTATCTGCTTACTGAGTTCAAATCCGATCAGAATCGCCCTGCTCAAGCAAGACTTGGTTGCATCAACGCCAACAAGATCTGGATCAACGGCAAACTTGTGATGCAGAATGAAGTGTACCACGCGGGCTCAATGATCGATCAGTACATCGCTGACTTCCCACTGAAGAAAGGAGTCAATCGCGTCCTCCTGAAAATCTGTCAAAATGAACAGGAAGAATCTTGGGCACAAGACTGGAAATTCCAATTCCGCATCACAGACCCCTCGGGGAAAGGTTTAGCGAGCAAACCCTAATTGACAGGCGTGACTGACATTTCTCCACCATCCGCCCATTTCGCCCGAAACACCATGAACCAGAATTCACATCCACTTTTTTTCCTGATTAATAAAAATCCCCGAGCCAATCGGCCTGCCATGAATACCCTTTCAGCTCCGACGCCATCCACCGCTGCACGCAGAGGGCCCCTAACAAATTCGATCGGTACCACAGTGTTTCTAGTTTGTACCGCATGCCTGATCTGGTGCGTCACAGCAGATACGGCCAAAGGTGCAGAACCGACGAACAACTCAGGTAGCAAGAGCTGGCTTGGTTTTCGTGGTGATGGAACCAGTCGCGCATCTTCATCTGCCCCTGAAAAACTTGAGATCGGCGACGGTGGCAACCTGGCATGGAAACTCAAAATGCCTGGCCGCAGCGTTGCGGGGCCGATTGTGGTCGGCGACCTCGTTGTGACAACAAGCTCCAGCGGTCAGGACGGAGAGGTGCTCCACATCAGCGGTGTCAACTTGCAGTCGGGCAAGCTCGAGTGGGAGCAAACCTTCCGCGCTACGGGTCGACCGTTCTGCCACCCGACCAGTGCGAATGCAGCGCCTTCACCGGCAAGCGATGGCCAGCGAATTTTTGCCTTCTTCAGTAGCAATGATTTAGCTTGTCTGTCACTGAGCGGCGAACTGCTATGGTATCGAGGTTTGGGCTACGATTACCCGAAGGCTGGTAATGATGTCGGGATGGCTTCATCCCCGGTCGTCGTGGACGGAACAGTGATCGTAAAGGTAGAGGCTCAGGGCGACTCTTTTGCTGCAGCCATCGATGCTGAAACCGGTAAAAATCTGTGGCGAATTGAGAGGCCCCAAATGTCGAACTGGGCATCGCCTTTAGTGATCCAACGGCCTGATGATCGGAACGAGGTTGTTATTCAGTCACGGCAAGGCGTGATTGCCGTCGACCCGAGGTCAGGCAAAACACAGTGGTCCACCGACGAAGGAGGTTCAGCCATCCCTTCACCCACGTCAGCCGATGGGCTCCTGATTCTCCCGAGTGACGAAGTGATCGCACTGAACGTGGGAGCAAGTGCAAGCACTCCGGAAGTCGCGTGGCGCAACAATAAGCTCTCGCCTCGAAACGCGAGTGTTGTGGCATCAGACGCACGGCTTTATTCACTCAAGGGATCCGTTCTCGTTGCGGCAAACCTAAAGGACGGTGAACAAGTCTGGCAAAAGCGTTTGAAGGGTCTGGGAAGCTCATGGGCAACCCCCGTGCTGTCAGAAAATCGGCTCTACATCTTTGACCAAACGGGCAAGGGTCTCGTTGTTGAAGACCAGGGGGAAGACGCTGAAACGATTCATGAAATCGAACTCGGAGAGGGTGTTCTTGGCTCGCCAGCGATTGCAGATGGGCGATTAGTGATCAGGGCCGCTAACACTCTATTCTGCTTTCAATAAATCTGCCAAACATCAGCCAGCATTTTGATCCCGGCGCCAAGTATCACGGTCCTGGAATTGCCGTTATCTTTGAATTGTGGTTGGGTAGAGATTCGCGTCCACACACACCCCAGGGCACACACATCCCAGGGCACACACATCCCAGGGGCAGAGTTGCGAGTCGGGCTAGACACTGACGGCATGTGGCAAGAACACACCTACCTTGGTCCGACAATATCAGGACACCTTTCTGATGCCTGGAACTGTCTCACCTATCTACTGCTAACGAAGAACGATCCAGCGTACTGTTCGCTTCAACCCTTCCAAAGATTCGCGTGAGCTTCTAAACCAGCCAACGCACCCACATTTTGCAGAGTTTTCAGCAGCTCAGTGGGATTCTCAAAACGGTCATTGATGGAAGGCTTGATCATCCTCATGACCACATCGCAGAATCTTTCGTCAAGCCCCATTTGAAACTCTGCAGGTGACTTTACGCTGCCCGCTCGAATTGACTCCATCAACTGAGCAACATCAAGCGATTGATGAGGAGGCTGACCGGTCAACAGTGCATAGAGTGTTGCCCCCAGTCCATACTGATCAGAGCGAGCTTCAACACAGGTACTGTCGAAAACTCGTTCCGGCGCCAGGTAACCCAGTTCGCCAAGCAAGTCGCCGGGGCGAGTCAATTGAACATGATCGGTGTTCTCCAAAGCACGAGCCAATACAAGATCGGTCAGTAGGAAGTCCTGACTTTCAGCGCGACGCAAAATATTGGAAGGTGAAACATTTCGGTGCACAATATCCAGCTCGTGTGCCTTTTGCAGAGCTTGTCCAATATGCACGGCAATACGCCAAACTTCTTTCCAATCGAGCATTCCGCTGATGCCAATCGCATCGATCAATTCTTTGACACTGACGCCCTCAACCCACTCCAGTGCGGTCCAGCAATAGGGCCCTTTTTTTCCGGCTCTTTTGAGTCGAACAATGTTCGGATGCCGAACCTGTTTCATGGTCTGCATGGCACGGATGAAACGCTCACGTTGAACATCGGTTGATGTTAGCTGCGGCTTCAGAATCTTCATCGCGACTGGTGCATCATTCTCGACATCATAAGCCTTGAAAACGACGCTATTTCGCCCCATGGCGGCGACTTTATCCAGCCTGAAGTCATTTATCTTCTGACCCACCAAACCCTCCAAGCGGACGCTGGAGGTTACCTCCTTAGCTGGTGGCGTCACGACATCGAACGGCACGACGCCGGCCTCAGCCACGCTAGCCGTTTCTGTAGAAGAAGAAGGAAGGAAAGTGCTCTGGTTGGGCGCGACCGTTGCAGCGTCAAGCGGATCTGCACTGTCAATCCTCAAAATGGTGTCACCCAATTGCAAGACACTTCCGGTCGACAGCTGTACCGAGCCCTCAATCGCTACCCCGTCCACAAGTGTGCCACCGCTACCACCACGATGGACCAGCTCAAGCTTCCCTTGCAGCGCACGAATTTCGCAATGAATACGACTGATTTTCGGGTCACGGATTTGCGTATCACTGTCACTCCCGCGACCCACCACACAAACACCAGTCGCGATCGGAAAAGAACGGCCTTTTTCAGGTCCACTGATCACTATCATGCTGCCGACTACATGGTCGCTCATCGTCCGGTTCCTATTTTAATTGTATTGAGCTGTTCAATCACCACTTTGAAGCCCCACTTGATCTGCTTGATCCACTCCAAGGTCCAAAACGTCATCGGCAGGTTTTCCGAAGACAGTGGACTGTTCTCCTGAAAACGGAAACGCGATCTGCTGCTTTGCCAGTTTCGCTAATTCACTAGCCGGAACAACACCCTCGGGCAATTCCACATCCTTGGCAATCAATAAGGAGCGGATTAAAGAGTTTATTTCGCTCGGCACATCCAAGCCGTCCCCACGTGCGATTTCAACGGCATCAACCAGCAACAACAGAGCCATCTCCGGCTGACTTTCTTTCAACTCATTGGCTGTCGATGTAATCAAGTCCAGTCGCAACCTGATTCGCTCATCCGCGGTCAAACGCTCGCCCTCTTTGGCGAGCACACGGTCAATAACACTCCGCTGCATGGCAATGGTCTTCCGACCACGCATGACTTCTTCCCTGTAAAAGGTAAGATCCTGTCGCGTCTGCAGGTAATAGAATAGCAGGACACAGGCAACGGCAATCAACCCTAGACTGGCAGATCCCGACACACTGGCAAATATCAGGTGCTGACGAACGAATTGTCGCGTCCGTCGAATTACACCTGGTGGTTTGGCAAGAATTGGATCACCTCGCAGCCATCGCGACAGATCATCTGCAAGAGCATCGGCGGTCTGGTATCTATCTGCAGGTTTCTTATTCAAACACTTCAGTGTGATAACTTCCAACTCATGTGGAATACTTGGAATCAAGGCAGAGGGGCGAATGGGTTGTTTTGAAACCACCTGCCCTACGACTTCAACAGGAGACGCAGCCACGAAAGGTGGTCGACCTGTAAGCATGGCGTACAGCACAGCGCCGATGGAGTAAATATCCGACGCAGCAGAAACAGGCAGTGAACTTCCACCTGCCTGCTCCGGCGGCATGTAATGCGGCGTACCTACCAGCTCGCCCGAACTCGTAACATCACTGCCACCTGTCATCAGCTTGCTGACTCCAAAGTCAGTGATCCTCACTTTCTCGCCATCAGCCAAAAGGATGTTGGCCGGCTTCAAATCGCGATGGATGACCTGTTTTTGGTGGGCGTGCCCAATGGCAACCGCGAGGTCTTTCGCGAGCAATGCAGCACGTTCTGGCAGGATGGGCCCATCTCGCAGCAAATCCAAAAGACTAGGCCCTGCGACATAACCCATTGCAAAATACGGCCTGCCCTGCCATGTGCCGACATCGAACACAGGAACAATCCCCGGATGATCCAACGCAGCGGCAGCTTGCGATTCGGACTCAAAACGCTCTCTCGCCTTTTGGTTTTCCTCCTCAACGAGAATCATCTTCAGGGCAACATGCCTTCGTAGGTCATGTTGCCACGCCAAATACACGACCCCCATCGCACCGCGGGCAATCTCACGTTTCAGCTCATAGCGACCAATCAACGTTCCTACAGGCGGCAAACCCACTGCCGCCGCTTCCGCCCCGAAGTCTGGGGGGGCGGTGGGCTGATCCAGAAGCGGATCATTATCAGAGTAAGACGGGTCAGACAAATCCATATTGAAGCCGATCAACCACTGAATTGGTGCTCTGCATTACGCACCCGAGATGCTAAAACCCCGACGAACCGAACGCAACAATCAAGCCATCTGAACCAAGAACTCAGCGAACTTATCACAATCTCCACATCAAATCTCCATCCGAAATTCTCATAACAGCAAGTTACACTAAATAAAAACAATGAAACGCCTAGCACCTGACTTCATGGCCCGCATGATACACCCGCATGATACATTGGAATCATTCTCGATTCGGGGGGCTGTTTCGTCAGCCCTTGAAGAGTGCCCTGTCAAGGCACATTCCAACAACGCGGGCATTTCGCCGACGCGGCGTTCCATGATTCTGAAAATGCACTGATTCTG
>DOPG01000143.1 GCA_003513555.1 Rhodopirellula sp.
GCTCAAAGACCTTGATTGACGCTGATCAGGCGTATTTGCGCAGCGGTGGCAGTTTTGATGCAGTGATTGTTTCGCTGCTGACATCAGATTCCTTTTTGTATCGCAAAGAAAATGAGCACTGATATGGCTACCAATCGTAGAACATTCATGACCAGCGCCTCATTGGGCGTAGGCGGTGCAACGCTGTCTTGTGGCAGACCAGTCGCTTTGGCAGCGAATGCCAAGAGTGGCTATCCCCGGCGGTTCGTCTTCATTCGAAAGTCAAATGGGGTTCGTCCGGACGAGGTATCCTTGCCTACCTTTACCGATATCGAGAGAAAGCGGGATAAGGACAAGGATGCGCTACGGGTGGATCTCGCCAATCATGAGTTGCCCGGATGGATGCAGTGTTTGGAGTCGCATAAAAGCGATCTCGCGATCCTTCAGGGGCTGTCTTGCAAAATGAGTGAAAATGGACACTGGTCCTATTCCTCCGTGATGGGAGCTTTTAAATCGGGCCGGAATTCCCTTAGTGGCATCAAACGCGCAACGATCGACTTCGAGATGGCAAAGTTGACACCTTCGCCGTTTGGGCATGTTGAGTTGTCGTTGACGGGCAACTACAGCACTTTCCGGACAGGGATTGTGCCGGGGTACTCAGCACCTGGGCCCCATCAGCGAAACTATTGCTATGCCGATCCACACACCGCTTATAACGAACTGTTTAAATCCGTCGCCAACCCGGATGCGGTTGCCTCGGATAACGCAATGCTAAAGTTTCTGCAGGAAGAGGAGTCGTACAAGGCTCGAATGCTGGGAGGCTACGAGAAACTGAAAATCAGTAACCATGTCGGCTCGATCGAGGCGATTCAGGCAAGGAATCTTGAGGTCGAGAAGATGTCGGGCGCGATCGCAGAGCACCTGCCCGAACTCGATCCCGTTCACCAGGCAGGAGGACTCAATGCCACGACGCCAGAGAAGCAAAAAGCGATGACTGACATTTTGGTTGCAGCTTTGGTGACGGGATTAACCAATGTCGTGACTTACACCATTGATGAGTTGTCAACGCCAATCAAGGGTCTGCAGGGCAACGAAGGAGATCACATTTCTTTGCATGAGCTTGGTCACAATGGTGGGTATAGCGGTGTTTCAGCGAATGATATTCGCGAGAAAGTGCGAGTAGGCCACATGGAACAGGTCGCCACAATCGTTGACCGATTGAAGGCTGTTCCCGAGGGTGGAGGGACGATGTTCGATAATACGGTCGTGATGTATTTCCCGGAGAATGGTGAGGGGCATCATAGCCACGGGACCGAGGCGCCGTTCGTTGTGCTCGCGGGTGACAATTGCAAACTGGATATGGTCGGACAGTACATTCGGCTGCCGTTCCATGCGACCGAGGGACACAAGACGATTGGTAACTGGTACACAACGTTGCTGAACGCTTACGGGAATCCGATTCCACATTATGGCGACTTCGATCTGGAAATGTCCCGCAAAAAGTATGATCAAGCCGGCGCGATCATGGACCTGATGTCTTAGCGGTGAGTTCAGGCAGTCGATGTCACTTGAGTTTGCGGTCGAACCAATCCCAGTCGTGGTTATCGCTGAAGGGGCAACTCGTAGCGGGGAACCTGACTCCTGAATGGGTCAGTTGCTGTATTACATCGAACCCCGCCTGGGTGGTGTTCTAGCACATCACCATTTAACGGCTTGTCTTGAACTGCGACGGTATTACTTAAATCGAGGCGGTGCTACTACAACACTGCGAGTGGGTTTCCCCGTTTGATGCTTGTCATGGCTCGGTCGCTTGGCGCCGGCACTCAACGTGGTTGGCCTTTGCTCAGTTCGCGTTCTGCCTCTGAATGAATCTCGAGTAGACCAGGGTCCTCTGGCTTTTGTTCGATACCTTTGCTGGCGAATTCCAATGCTTTCTTCGCGTTTCCGTTTTCCAAAAACGCCTGCGCGGTCTTACGTAGTAGCCAAATTTTCGTCGGTGTTTCCTTGAGATCAATTTCCATCAAAGCGAGACCTTCGGTGGAAAACCCCTCCTTCAACAGTTGATTTGCCACGGCATGGTGAGTGCCACCCCACGCTGCTTTTTTTCCATTTGCGCGGTACCACTTCATGGCTGCATCCAGCCCCTGTGTCTTTATCAGATCGTATATTCGCCGCTCTTGCGGGACGGGGGCCTTCGGTGGTAATCGGTACGGCTGTAAAGTTGCGATGTTGATAAGTTCGCGGCTCAGCCTTTGAATTGAATTCCAGACAGTTCCTGAGCCATTGGCGTCAGCCAGATTGCATAGGACCACAACGAAGACGTCATCTTCAGGTAGATAGCTCAACATCGCACGAAAGCCATTGATCGCCCCGCCATGACTAATGATCTGCACTCGGTGCTTTGTGACCGGATGTGTGCGTCTGTTGATATTGCATCCGTAGCCGTACGTGCTTTTCGGGCGTCCTCCAGCGGCCTTCACCTCGGGTACATTTTGGTTGGGAGTGAACATGAGCTTTCGGTATTCTTCGCTAAGCAGTTGGTCATCGCGGAGTCCGATGTAAAACCGAAATAAATCTTCAACAGTGGAATAGAGTGAACCAGCGGCACCCGGAGAGGAGTCCATGTCGAGATACGACGCGTTGTCGTCACCAAATGGGCCTAGGGTGTATCCACTCGCTCGCTTTGAGAGAACGTAACGATTTCGGTCGTACCCACTGTCGTTCATTTTGAGTGGAACGAAGATTCGTTCCTGAACATTCTGTTCGAATGATTTACGTGTAACCTTTTCAACGACCCGTCCGAGAATGACGTACCCGGCATTGCAGTAGGCATAGATGGTGCCAGGTTCATTCATCAGGTCATTGCTGCAATACTTTTCGATGAATTCGTCTTTGGCGAATGGTAATCGAGACACCGAACCACGGTAGTTGTAGCCGGCGGTGAAGTCTTTGATCCCCGATTGGTGAGACAGTAGGTGGTGGATCGTAATTTTTTTACCGGTATCGTTGCGGTAGTTTGGGATCCAGTCGCAGATGTTGTCTTCGAGCCTTAACTTTCCCTCTTGGACCAATTGTAGAACGAGGATTGCGCAAAACGGTTTGCTTACCGAGGCGAGTCGGAATTTTGTGTCCGTCGTGTTGGCGTTATTCCACTCGCGGTTGGCTGAACCGAATGCTTGTTTGTAAACCGGTTTTCCCTTCACGCCCACCAAGACAGCACCCGAGAACAATCCGGTGTCGGCTGTTGCCTCACAAAGCTTTGTGAAGGATGCAGTCTGTTGGGCATCGGTTGCCCGATAGCCGTCCGGGAGTACTGTTTCGTCGGCGAGCACCACTGTGTTGGTGAACAGGAAAAATCCCAAGACAAGCATAGGGGGGCGAACTGAATCGATCATGGGCATCTCGGTGCACATTTTGTTGCTGATTTTGATTGAGTTCGTCACTGGCGGTGATATACGGCAAAAACATTGATCCTGCAGTTGAGCCAAGGTGCGACACAACCGATTTAGGGACAATCATGATAGTATGGCATGCTGCCAAGAATCACGTGAGGTAAGAAGGTGTCTGTCGGCTGAGTTCGGGTTTGGTGTTCAAATGTTCTCAATGTCTCAGCGCGTTGCTCTGTCTATCTCAAGACATCATCAAGGTCGTGTTTTCACGGCGACTTGCTCAGCGTTTTGGCGTTTCACCAATGGTTTGGGCTTCTGCGGGGGGCAGTGCTTGGAATGGTTGCCAAGGTATTCGGCTAAACGCACATACATGTATTTGGGATGGGTGAGGACTTAACATGCGATTGAAACTAGTACTTCTCGAAAGTTGCCGAAAGGGATTTTGGTGTGTGGCCATCGTCGTCGCGACGTTGTGGTCGGAGGGGCGAGTTCTTGGCCAACGCAAAAATGTGGGTGATCTGAAGGCACGTATTTTGGAATTGGAGGCAGAGAATGCTGAACTACGGCAACTCCTCGTAGAGATTAAAGCGTTATTGGCGAGGACACCGGTGGCCGAAAGACCGTCAGAACTACCATCAACGCGATTTAGATTGTTTGTAGAACCTGGGGAATGGGGTTCGTCGTCCGTTGCTGATATTAAGAAGGTGTGTGAGTCGGCGGCAATGATGTTCACGCCGCATTTGCGGAGCGGCGTCGCTGCACCGTTACTGATTCAGAACAATGGCTCGGGGCCCATCACGCTCTACCGTCGAGGGGTGAACAACGAGCACATCGTTCGACTGGAGACAAAGGATCGGGCATGGGCACAACTTGCTTATCAGTTTTCCCATGAGTTGTGCCATGTGATGTGCAACTACAGGAACGTAAAGAATCAACAGCTTTGGTTTGAGGAAACGCTTTGCGAGGTGGCGTCCCTGTTTGCTTTGAGACAGATGGGGGAAGCATGGAAGACGGACCCACCCTACTCAAACTGGAAGTCTTATTCGGTTTCACTCAAGGACTATGCGAATCAGCGTCTGAACGTTCTAGATACGGATTCAGAGACACTTGAAGAGGTTTACCTCGACAATCTCGACGAGTTGCAGGCGTCTGCAACCAATCGTGACGTCAACAATAAGCTGGCTAACAAGCTGCTGCCAATGTTTGAGAATCATCCTTCAGCGTGGGAAGCCGTGCGGTATCTCAACCGCGGACCTGCCGAGGAAAATCGAGCTTTTGACGACTACCTACGCGGGTGGCACAGTCGCGTGCCGGAAACGCACAAGCAACTGGTAGCCGAAATCGCAGCCGGCTTTGGCATTGAACTGTAGATCCAGCTTCCTGCAAAGGCAATCAGTAACGCATTCTGAGAGCCATTTGCTTTTGCAGTATGTGATTTTTATGTTTCGCGGTAACTGTGGCATTTCGCACCGGGCGGCAATGAGTCACAATGCTGTCAGCGTACAGATGCATGCTTGCGACAAGAGATGGAGCAGTGATTGTCGTGACTTCAGCTCGATGGCTGTTGGATTCGATGACATTGGATGCTACAGAGCCACTACCTTCTTGAAAATGCATGACCAAATGCCGACGTGAATGCGGATGCAAGTCCCACTGTTTTGGTGGTTCTCTTGCAATGCATGCCTTTGTTTAATTAACGCACGAGAGTTTTCTAGCTATCACTGACTTAAGGCTACGACAGTCAAGGTACTCGCCATTGTCACTCGTCTGAACGTTCTGAACACAACAATACCGACGGTAGGAACCGCACATGGCAACGATACAACAGTCTCACCTGATCGACAGCATCGCAGACAGCTTGCAATTCATGTCTTATTTTCACCCCTTGGATTTCATCCAATCGGTCAGTGAGGCGTATGAGCGTGAAGAATCACCAGCAGCAAAAGCTGCGATGGCGCAGATCTTGATCAATTCTCGCATGTGTGCTCAAGGGCGGCGTCCGATCTGCCAAGACACGGGGATCGTTACCGTGTTTGTCAATGTAGGCATGGATGTGAACTGGGATGCTGAGATGTCCGTCACAGAGATGGTCAATGAGGGCGTGCGGCGAGCTTACACGTTGCCAGAGAATGTGTTGAGAGCTTCGATTTTGGAGGACCCTGCTGGGGCGAGGAAGAATACTGGTGACAACACACCGGCGGTAATTCACTACGATCTGGTGCCAGGCGACAAGGTGGAGGTGTACATCGCTGCAAAAGGCGGTGGGTCAGAGAATAAAGCGAAACTCGTCATGCTGAATCCATCCGACAGTATTGTTGATTGGGTTTTGGAGACAGTTCCCAAGTTGGGCGCGGGTTGGTGTCCGCCGGGGATGCTTGGGATTGGAATCGGTGGAACCGCAGAAAAGGCAGCTGTACTTGCAAAAAGATCCCTGATGGACCCGATCGACATCCATGAATTGAAGAAGCGTGGACCAGACAACCGAGTTGAGGAGCTGCGTCTGGAGTTGATGGAAAAGGTCAATCGGCTTGGCATCGGTGCCCAAGGGCTCGGTGGTTTGACCACGGTGCTTGATGTGAAGATTCTTGATTATCCGACTCACGCTGCATCGAAGCCAGTCGCCATGATTCCGAATTGCGCTGCAACCCGACACGCTCATTTTGTTCTTGATGGAAGTGGTTCCGCAGAGTTCCAAACACCAGGCCTTGAAGACTGGCCAGACATCACATGGGATCCTGGTGCCGAAGCAAAGCGAGTTGACTTGGGATCTGTAACACCGGCGGAGATCCAGTCATTGAAGGCAGGCGAGACTGTGCTGTTGTCTGGGAAATTGCTTACCGGGCGTGACGCTGCACACAAACGAATGACTGACATGCTGAATCGGGGCGAGGAGCTCCCGGTGGATTTGAAGGGGCGATTCATTTATTACGTCGGGCCAGTCAAGCCGGTAAGGGACGAGGCCGTGGGGCCAGCGGGGCCCACCACTGCGACCCGAATGGATAAGTTTACACGCCAGATGCTGGCTGAAACCGGCTTAGCGGGAATGGTTGGTAAAGCTGAACGCGGAAGCGAAGCAATCCAGGCAATCAAGGACTTTGGGGCCGTTTATATGATGGCCGTCGGTGGTGCTGCGTATCTGGTTTCGAAGGCGATCAAGAGTTCACGCGTGGTGGCATTTCAAGAGCTTGGCATGGAGGCAATTTACGAATTTGATGTTAAGGATATGCCCGTCACGGTCGCCGTCGACAGTACGGGAGTGTCGGTGCACAACACTGGGCCCAAAGAATGGAAACAGGTGATTGAACTCAACAGTTTGTGAGCAACACACGAGTTTGGGTTTGCTGTGGTCGCTTCCTTGTTGGCGTAGTCGGCCAGTTTGATGAAATTTAAGCTGAAACGCAATTTGGGTGGCCATTGTCGATCCTCAGTCAGGAAAGCCACGGTCCGCTAATTGATTTCTAATGTACGTATTCTGGTTGCGCACGTATCAGTGTGACCTGCCGCGGAGTATTTTTGATGGTCAAGACGTCAGTTTGCGCACTATTGTTTTTCGTTTGCATCAGCCAAAGCAGCGCGGAGGAATTCGCGTTACTTGAGACTGACTCTACCATTGAGATACGCGGTAGAGGGAAATTGCTGCTGTGTTACAACAAGGTGTCACCAGTGCCACCCACTGGGATCGATTCTGTTTATCAGCGGACTGGGTTCCTGCACCCTGTTTGTTCTCCGGCTGGAAAAACGGTAACTGCCAGTTATCCCTTTGATCACCCGCATCAACAGGGGATTTTTTCAGCGTGGGTGAAAACGAAGTACAACGGACGTGAGATTGATTTTTGGAACCTCAAAAAACGCACGGGTCGCGTTGTTCACCGACGGGTTCTTGATATCTTTTCGAGCAAGGAGGGGACTGGCTTTGTTGTTGAGCTTGTGCATCGCAGCGAATCGGACCCGCAAGTCGATATCTTAAGCGAGACATGGAAAGTCACAGCCGTGCCCACAGATGGCTCGTTTCATTGCTTTGACTTGGAAACCAGGCAGCAGGCACTGACTTCTTACCCTCTGCAGATTAAAAAGTTCCACTACGGTGGCATTGCTGTGAGGGGACCTGTCGCTTGGCTAAAGGAAAATGATTCCGATTTAGGGACCAGACAAGGCGTGGGCCGTGGCGTATCAGGCTTCACGAACAGTCTTGGTTCGAATCGCCTCAAAGGTAACCATGAGAACCCGAACTGGGTAACGATGTGGGGTGCGATTCATGCGACTCCAGTGAATGTCACTGTGCTTTGCAATCGAGCCTCGTTTCGCGCACCCCAGTCAACGAGACTACACCCGACTAAACCGTATTTCTGCTTCTGTCCGGCTGTCGACGGTGAGTTCGTGATCGATCAACAGAAACCGTACGAGGCCAAGTATCGTTTTCTAATTAGGGACTCGAAACCAGACACGGCTTGGGTTGAGTCACAGTGGCGTGTCTACGCGCAGGATTGACTCCGGCGATCTGCGACGTGTTGTGTCTGGTTTCGTTTATGCTCTAGTCACTGAAGGTAGCCGGCGATTCATTCGTTCGCAGGCTGCTCGTATCCTTGCCAAATCCATTCGATGGCGTGTGGAAGGAACTGAGCCTTTGCGTTCCCGACTCCATGTCCGGAGTCTTGGCAGAACAGGTACTGGTAATGGTATCCTTTCTCTTTCAGCACCTTCGCCATTTGGTGATTCGCCTCGACCCAATCATGCATTCCATCCCGCATCACGTTTGGGTTGTAGTTGTCGCGGTCGCCAACGGCCATGAACAAGCGAATTGGCTTCACGGGTGACTCAGGTATCAGCTTGTTGTGAAAGCCCCAAGCACCATCAGGGTACGCTGGGTCGAATGGCCATTGTTGGTTCACAAAGGTACCTGAGGTGGTTAGAACTCGGTGGTACAGGTCGGGTCGGAACCATGCCATGATTAGAGCTGCCGAGCCGCCCGAACTGCTGCCCATCGCAACGCGTGCGTCGGGATCCGTGCTTAATTTGACTTCGCAGTTCTTTTCGACGAGCGGAAGCACTTCGTGCTCGATGTATTCTGCGAACAAACCCGACATCGTGTCATATTCTTTGCCTCGCTCGTGTCCTTGAGCATCGCCACCACCGTTGGCGATCATAATGAGAACCATGGGGGGGATACGTTTTTGCGCGATTAGATTGTCCAAAATACGCGGCAATAGCATCTTGGGGGAACCCTTGGGGCCGTCATGGCACACCATGAACGGCGCAACAGTACCAGCCTTGTACTGCGCAGGTACATAAACGGTGATCTTGCGTGTGTAGTCTATCTCATGTGTATCGACGATGAGCGTTTTTGGGTTGTTGGGGTCGACCGTACCGAATACCTTTCGGGCTATTCCTGGGTTGAAGCGTTCGCCTTCACGGGAGTCCATGGTGAATTGTTGCACACGCCCCTGTGGAACTCCGGCCTGTTGCGTTCGTTCTGGTGCGGGGACGTACTTCGGCCCAATGAGGAAATCACCATCGGCGTCTATTGGTGGATTAGGGCCGTTCGATCCATCAACTCTTTCAAACTTTGGAGCTGTGGGTGCATCAAACTTGCGCGTGGGAGGCTGTCCGTTGGCACTACTAGTGAGGGTGATGGCTAGAAGGCATGAGGTGGTGATGAGCTTTGAAAGAGACTGTGACATGAAGCGATTTTCGGAGAGTGGTTGGGGAAGAAAAGGCCGCGTCAGGACGGGGAAAAATGGGCCCGCATTAGAGAAGAAATCAGCCTTCGAAACAAGGATTGCTGAGAATATGATGCGACCAGTTGGTAGGCACCACGCACACAGCAGTGTCCAGTTTGCCAAGCAAGTCCATTTCGAACGACGCTTGGAAGTACATGGTTGCGGCCGTGAGATAGCAAAGGTGCCATGACTGTCCATGAAGGGTTCGTGCTTAGAGTAACAGAGCAGAAGGTAGTGGATCGAGTGCGTGGGTGTTGTGTGAACTGAAGGCAGCTGGTGCGCTATGCAGCTAGTTACCAGCTTGTTTTGACTTCCAATTCTGTACAGCGACAGTAATCTGCTGGGGTAACGTTTCTCCCTCCCGAGAGATGCGGCGTTGGTCAAATTGTTTGTAGTCGCGGCTAATCCTCTCCAATTGGGTCACCAGTGGTTGTCCCTCGGGGCCCAAGTTCTCAAGCACCTTAAGTATCCCCGGCTGCCACTTGCTGCCTTTGATAAGCCAAACGCTGTGCTGATAGTAGGGCTCCCAGTCTTTCAGATAGAGAACGAAGTCTTCAAGCATCAACGGATAGATTTCAGGATCAAAGTGTTTGAGAACCATCATGGTGCGGTGCGCTGCTTCGTGGGTCCCACCAACACCGTAGCCGAGCATCACTTTAGGGGCATGAGTGGTTTTCCCGAAGCGTTGGGCAGCGTTGAGCAGGGTCGTACGATCGAAGGCAGCCTTGTCACTTTTGAGGATCGTCTGAAAACCGGAGTCGAATGAGGCGCGCTCGAACACATGTTGCGACTGACTGTACATCTGCGTCAGCAACGAGAATTCTTCGCCGCTTATATCGGCATGAAGGCCGACGATTGCCCAGAATGCTGCCTCTCGTAGGTACCAGTCCTGGTGGGTAGTGAATTGGCGAATGAGCGGAAGGTGTTTTCTGATATCTTTTGGCTCGGCTTGCCCAAGCGCGAACAACGCGCCATCAATTTCCCACCACGCTGATTCCTCGTTTTTAAGCGTCTGAACGATTTGATCAAGAAATTGTTCTGAGACAACTTCGGCTGATAATCTGCCTTTGATGGGCCGCCGCCAATTATCGTAACCCGAGATTGCATCATAGGCGGCTCTTCTAACTCGGGGGTCGGAATGCAAGCTGGCTTTACGCAGCGCGGTAATCGCCTCCGGTGTCTTCATTTCACCAAGTCGGCGTCCTGCCCATGTACGTACAAGTGGGCTGTAGTGACGCATGTACTTGATGCAATAACTGACCGTCGGACTTTTCTGTTTATCAAGAAGGAGCTTTGTGTATACCTTGTCCGGCAAGTCGATGTTGGGACCGAAATCTGGTGGGCCGTAGGTGGAAAAGAACTGAAGATCGTTGGCGTTGCCCCATTCAAATCGTGGAGGTTTTGAAGGGTGGCTGTGTCGCGTACGTGGTGCGCCGGTGATGCGGAGCGTGCGACGGGGCGCTGTATAGGTCAGGCCGATCGCCCCAGTACCCCAGTCAACACCTGAGTACCGTGCATTGTCCGGTGGAGTAGGCAGGATTGAAAATCCTCCGCGTGGTTGACGCGTCAGGTCGTAGTACCAAGCAAGCAGTTTCATTTGTCGATGATAAAAGTAAGTTTGCGTAGGCGGAACATGGACCGATGCAATCCCACGCCAGATTACGTTGAATCCACCGCCCGTGTGACCAAATTCGGGCTGAAAGTATGAGTCGGTTACGAGTCTCGCAAGATGTTGCGATGCGGCTCTGTAATTTGGCTGGTCGCTGAGAAGTGAAAATGCACACGCAAGCATCGAGTTTCTACCGTTGGTGTTGGACCACCACAGTTCGCTGCGGTGGTCGCCGTACGCGATGCAGCCATGGCCCGCCATGCGATACATCAACTTCATTGCTTCGGCGTACGCGGTAGGGTCAACTTCAAGGCCGCATTCTTGTGCCAGTATTAACGTGATCACGATAGGTACACCTGCATGATTCATCAGTCCACTTTGGG
>DOPG01000363.1 GCA_003513555.1 Rhodopirellula sp.
TTGTTGCACCATCGGTAGATAAACCAGTCGCATGGGAAGCGATGACCAGGCTGTGTTGCAGGGGATTGCGAACTGCAGCACTCGTCCTTTTCCACGCCGTGCTGAGACAGCAATGGGATCACCGTTTGCCATGGTCAATAATTCGGTGACGGTATTGGTCTCAGCTTCCGAGGTGTCTGCTGATTCGGTGCCCAAGTTCGATTCGGCAGCGATATCGCTGTCTGACTCGGGTACAGTCACTTCGTTGGGAATCAGCTTGCGATAGCGATAAATTTCGACGTCTGCAAACGGTCGTTGATCTTCGGAGCCGAGTAGGTTCCATGGTGTGTAAAGCGGATTGGCATTTCCAATCGGTAGCGGAGACGGTTCTTCACTTACTAGCTTACCGGCGTCATCCGTGGATGCGCCAACCACATTTCCGAGTTGTGCTGGTAGGTTCCATGAAGTGTCGCTTGATTCCCACGGTGCGTTGTATGATTCTGCATTCACTTGGTTACCATCAAATAGGATCAAGCTTCCTCCATCGTTGACAAATTCAGCAATCCGTTGCCTCGCCTCCCCTTCAAAGTTTGCAACGTTGGCCATGATGATCACTTCAGGCGTTTGCTCAGCCAGCTTTTCTAACAGGTCTTGAGATTCAATGACTGAAGTTCGAACTGCATCGGGCTGGTCCTGACCACCGAAAGCAAAAGGGCTGAGTGCGATCGCAAGGTAATCGGTTTCGCCCTCCAGTGGGTTGTCACTGGGTTGGCCATCGACCAGCAAAACAGAGACTTCTCGCATCACATCCACTGCGATGGAGCGTCGGTTGTCGGGCAGTAATGCATCACTGTGTTCAACCACGAGGCTGATTTCGTGCACGCCCACTTGTTCAATGTTCCTCGTCAGGCGGGATGTGATACTGGATCTTGGTGGAATGGTGATGGTGCGTGGTTCAAGCGGTTGTCCATCGACGGACCAGACGAGTCGCAGATCGCGAGCAGGGGTGTCGCTGGAGCTACGGATGCGTGCGGTGTACCGGGCATTGCGTCCCGCCACAACGGCAGGCGATTCGATTTCGATTGAATCAACTGAAACATTGGCCAGCTGCTCCGAATTCTGACCAAAATTCAGGAAACTGATGACTGGACGAATTGCCATGGCGGCAAGTGAACTGGTCATCCTTTCAAGTGATTCAAGCACGCCACTGTGTACCATTTGACTCTGGAAATCGGAGGCAATGATGACTCGGCGTTGTGGGTGCGAACTGTCGTTGGAAGCTTCGACAGCGGCTCGGACCAGACGATCGAGATCCACTGGGCCGTATTCAGTCTTGAGCGTTTTTATCTGACGCAACGCTTCTTGCACGCCCATGGAAGCGGCCGGTGAATCAACATCACTGGCACGAATCAGAATCACCTCATCTCGCCTCGATAGTCCGGCAACAATGGCGGTCAATTCCTGCTGCAAGCGTCCCATTCGTGAACTGCCGGTTTCTCCCGCGTCACGGGCTGACATGCTGCGGCTGTCGTCGATGGCAACGATCAACGACTGCGGGGCATCCCCTGGCAGCGTTTGGAATCCTGTCAGAATCGGACGTGCAAGACACAATGCCAGTAGAACCGGCAACAAGCATCGCAGTAAAAGTAGTAGCAAGTGCAGGAGTTGAACTCGACGCCGATTGACGCGTACCACGGTGTCCAGCAAGTGCATGGCACCCCAGTCCACCGTCTTGAATCGACTGCGGAACAGCAAGTGAATCGCAAGTGGTATGGTGAACGCGAGAGCACCGAAGGCAAGGAGTCCATTGAGCAGGGTCATCTCAAGCTCCTCCGTAACGCAAGGTATTCGTGCAATGCTTCTGCAAAAGGGCGATCCGTAGTCAATCGGATCAGGTCAACCTTGTTTGTTCGACAGGCTGCACGCAGGCTCTCTTCGTGATCACGCAGTCGCTTCAGGTACGCTTCGCGGATCGAGATGGCTTCGACGGTATGTTCGTTATCAGTTTGTTCGAGGTCGCGGAATTGGATTCGTCCCGAGAAGGGAAAGTCAACCTCGTCTGGATCCATGATCTGGAAAAACAGTACTTCATGCTTCGAGCTTCGAATGTGTGCCAGAGAGCGTGAAATCGAACTTGTGTCGCCCATCGCATCTGAAATGATGATGACCAAGCCGCGTCGTCCGAGCTTGGATGCAATTTTGCGAAACACGCCTCCAAGATCCGTTTCACGCTTGCTGCTATCACTTGCTAAAGCTGATAGCAACGCCTGCAGATGAGAGGGGCGACTCCGTGGGGGTAACTGGTCCCGTAAGTCATCATCAAAAGTAATCAGTCCGACGGTATCTTGCTGACCAAGCATCAGGTAAGCAAGCGAGGCGGCAAGTTGTTGTGCGTATTCATACTTGCTGCGACCTTCTGAGCGTTCACCGCGGTATCGCATGGACCCGCTGCGATCGACTACCAAGGTGCAACGTAGATTGGTGTCTTCTTCAAATTCGCGGATATAAAGTCGGTCGCTCTTTGCGAACACCTTCCAGTCAATATCCTTCAGTTCGTCACCACGGACGTACGGACGGTGCTCTTTGAATTCGACACTGAAGCCCTTATGTGGAGATCGGTGCCGGCCGGAGCACAGTCCCTCGACAACTTGTCGCGCAAGCATTTGCAGTTTGGCGACCCGAGAAAGATCCTTCGGTGTGATGAGATCCAGAATACGCATGAATTTGGGGGATCTTCCGGTCAGCTGGACGCTTGTTGGTGGCGTCAGGAATCGGCTTGAGTGGTCGGCGGGCGTCTATGCAAGATTATACCCACTTTCACACGCCATGAGGCACTCGAACGCTGTTTTTAAACTAGTGCTGATGCAAGATTTTTCGAGGGATTTTCGGGGTAGTTCGTTATCTGAGGGGGGGCAGCCGAACTCTGGGCACTCTTGCGATAACTCCAATCACCAAAATTGGCTCAAACCGTCTGGTTTGCTTAACTGGCATGCTCCGAATAACGAGCTCGCTCCTGTAAGGTTTCTTCCCGGTGACGGGGGAATGACGCGTGGAAAGGTTTTTAGCTGAGTTGTTTTTTGTGTTGCTTTCCGTAGGCAAGCGAACTTGCGCCGTAGCCATCTTGCCGCGTTCGGTAAGGAATTGCGGGCAACCGCTGGATGATGGAACACCCCCAGGGTTCGTTTTTCCGACTCCCAAACGCTGGCTTGAGGGCTGGATTGCAAAATCAGCCATTTTAAAAGTTGGTCCCAAACGGCTGTTGCAACTGCTCATTTGATCGGGGCGATGCCACTCCGGGTATATTGGTCAGCAGAGTGCCGGCCATGCACCCTGTTTCGCCCTCTCTCAACTTGATTTTGAAGCCGACTTGTTAGCGGTGGGCCGTACTTGGCGTTCGCCGCTGAGTTGAATCTTCTGCTCGTGGCACCCCTGCATCAGCAGGATTTTGTCTCCAGTGGTTGCGCTGTGCTTTTCCGCTACATGATTTCCTGAGAAGATAACGTCGACGGGCTCTCTTTTCTTTGCTTTTGGATTGTCTTAAGGCAGCGGTGCCCGAGCCTTGCTGCAGGAGTTGCATGTCAATGCAATCCAATGATTGGGCCTGGTTGCCGACGCCGCGTGTCGAGATTCTTCCCGTAGCCCGCGAAGCTTTGGCGGACAAGTTTGTTTACAGTCGAGAAGTGGCTGACCTGATTTCGGCGGCTTTCTATGAACCTTGCAACCTACTGTTGTGGGGGCCTGGTGGCCATGGTAAGTCTGATATGGTCCTCACCGCTCTCAAGTCACTTGGGCTCAAGGACGACGAAATCTTTATTCAGTCCTTCGGCGAAGGCATGAGCGAGGATCGGCTTTGGGGGGGGCCTGACATGGCTTCTCTTGATACTTGCCTTCGGTACGATACAGAGCGGTCGTTTCTTGCATCGCAATACAAAGCTGTTGTCTTTGAGGAAATTTTTGATGCGCCAGCCCAGTCGTTGTTGCCGTTGAAAGACGTTTTGACTCGACGCGTTTTCATGAATGGGCCAGACAGGGTGCCGCTTTCTGCCAAAGTTGTCATTGCTTGCACGAACAAGGACCCACGCGAGTTTGGTGACGGGAACGATGCTGTGCAGGCTTTGATGGAACGGTTCCTGCTTCAGAAAGAAGTCCGTTGGCCTAGTTATGAACAGAAGAATTACGCTGAATTATTTGCCAAGGTAAGGCCAGACGCGACGTCGGGAGGAAGGGAGCTGCATCGACTTCTCTCAGCCGTCATCGCTGGATTAAATGAAACCAAAACTTTTGTCATGTCACCGAGAATGGCGTTGCAAGCGTTAGAGGTTGTTTCAAATACAGCCAAGATCAGAGGTGATCATTGCATTGTCCATGATGCCTTTCAGAGCATTCGTTTTGTTCAAGGCATGCAGTCTTACACGGCCGACTTGTCACGAAAAATTGAAAGACGTTTGCCCAAGGATGAAGACTTTGTGATTCAACTCGGCAGCGGTGATTTCAGCAGTCAGGACGAAGGTCCGCTGAAGGCACCAAGATCTGCCATTCCTGATTTAACGGCGGCGACGCTGAAGACCCGTTTCATTCATTGTGATGAAATTGTACAGGTTTTGACGCACAGTTTTTTTCAGCCCTGTAACGTCTTGCTGTGGGGACCTGGTGGGCATGGTAAGTCTGAAATGGTGATGGCAGCATTGCGAAGTATGGGCTATTCCGAAGAGCAGATTTTCCTGCAGTCGTTTGGTGAGGGCATGAGTGAAGATCGCCTCTGGGGTGGCCCGAATATTGCAAAGTTGGATGTCTGTCTCGAGTACGATACGGCACGCTCGTTTTTACCCTACGAGGTCGTGGTGCTGGAGGAAATTCTCGACGCATCGTCGCAGGCATTGCTGCCTTTGAAGGATGTCTTGACTCGCCGGACCTTCATGAATGGAAGTACCCCGGTGGAGATGAAGTCGAAAGTGATCATTGCCTGCACGAACAAAGATCCACGGCAGTTTGCAAAAGACAGCGATGCCGTCAAAGCTTTGCTGGAGCGGTTTCCACTGCAATTGGAAGTTCGCTGGCCATCCTATGAGCAGGCAGACTATGAAGAATTATTTCGGATTGCCAATCCAAACGCCAGTTCGCATAAACGCAAATTGCACCGCATTTACGCACACGTGATTGCTAATCTGAATGATGATCGTGAGACCGGTTTTCAGGTGTCACCCCGCATTGCCTTGGGGGGCTTGCGACTTGCTGGAAACAGTGTCGGGCGGCACGGCCGCAAGAAAATGATTGTGGAAGATATTCTTACGATTCGGAACGTTCAGGGCATGGAGTCCTACAAGCGAGATGTCGAAGGATTGATCAGGTCAGCGCTGCTGGAGGGCGGGGTGGAGGTCTTGCTGAGCGATATTGACGAGCGAACCGAGCGTTTACACGGAAAAATGCTCGATATCAATGCGATTTTTGAAGAGGCAAGTGGCTTGGAAGAAGACGCGCGGTTGGAACTGAATGATCGGGCCATTGCCGAAATGCTGGAACTGATGAGCAGCATTGATGCGCTGAAGCATGAATTGGAGTACTTGCAAGTGTCTGACCCCAAGTTGCAGCATTGGCAGAAGTTATCAGAGGAACGCGTCGATGAGCTTGCGAGTGAAATTGAAGCGGGGAGATGAAGCCAGTGGAACGCATACGTATTGATCGGCGTTATCGGGACTTTGTTCGGTTTCATACTCATGTGACCTACCCGGAAATGAGTGAGCGTCGAGAGCAAATCAATTCGCTTGAGGTGGTGAAGAAACTCGATGCCATCGGTATGCAGCATCTGCCTTTGCCTATCATCTGGGATGGAGTTCACTTGGTTGATGAGGGCAAACTTGCCGGGAAGAATGAGATCGAACGTCGAACTCGTCTCACTTATCGCATGCGGATGTGGAAAGTGTGGCGGTTGCTTGATGATTTTTTACAGCGTTCCACGCGTGATGCGGAACTGTACTTTAGGCTTTCGCTTTTACTCGGTGGGATAGACTTTGACCGGATTCACGGGCGGACTGATATTGATCGTGCTATCGCGAATGTCGCCGTGATTGCGACTGCCAAGCGGTCGCTTGCCGTCGGGATTCCTGCGGAAAGGATCGCTGAGCAGATCAACTGGGCTCTTCAAGAGGTGGGTGGGCTTGAGTCTGATGAAGTCGAATTGCTTGAATGCTTACCCGACGAAAGCAAGCTGAAACCAGCGGATAAAATTGATCACTCGCAGATGTCTGTTGACCGTGGTGTGACAGCGATTCAGTTGGTAGAGAACAATGATACACGTGGGAAAATTGCATCGTTGTTTTCGGATTGTTTTGGGGCCAAAAGGGAGGCGGCAGCGGAGAAAGAGATTCATCCGCTTTCTGTAAGGCGATTGAATGTGGCATCAAGATTGCTGGCGGAACCCAGTATGGAGGCATTGCTGCGTATTTCGAGAGTTGCCAATGAGTACGTGGCGTTTCAGCCACGCTTTGAGAAGAAAATGCTGCCCGCTGCAGACGGAGATCAGACCCGCATGAGAATGATGGCGTCCTACGATGAGTTGCCACGAATGGCACCTGCTGCTTGGGCGGTCAAGGTTGCCTCAGCCAAGTATTTTCGATATCGGCTTGCAACGAAAAGCTTCATGGTGCGCGAAAAAGTGAAACGGAGTGACAAGAAGCAACTGTTCTATGCGATGTTGGATCGCAGCAAGTCAATGCAGCAGGGTGAACGGATTTACAAACTGTTGGCCATTTTGATGAATCGCTTGAGGGCTGTGATGCGGCGAGAGGCGGTTCTCGGCTACAGTTTCTTTGACTCGTCGGTGCACGAGCAAGTAATGGTGCAGGATATCACCGAGGCCCAAGATGAGATTCGTCGCCTTGAATACGATTTTTTCATGGGGGATGACACTGATATCAATCTTGCCTTGCGCGAGGGCATCAAAAGAATTCGTAAGGTTGTGGATGACGTGGACGCCGAACGCCCCGAACTGATCGTCGTCACAGATGGCGATCATGGAATCAACGTGAAACCTAAAGAACTCAAGGGGATCATGCTGCACGTTTTCATTGTGGAAGAGAAAAACAATGATTTGATCCAGCTGGCCAAAAAGACTGGCGGTGTGGCACTGCAAGGTTTGTGAGTGCCCGTCAGTCGCAGCAATCGCCGTAGCGTGTTTACATCTTTTGCCTGCTTGTGACTCGTGATGGATTTCGCTTAGCTTTGAATTGATCGCTTGATTTTTTTCTTGCGATACTTATTCGGATTTTCGGCCTTGCCGGTAATCTCATATAGGAATCGGCTTGGTGTGGTTGGTCGTGCTTTGCCCCATTTGCGGCGAGTCAGTGCCAACGACATGGTTAGATTTTCCTGTGCCCGTGTGATGCCGACGTAGCAAAGCCTGCGTTCCTCAGCGATGTCCTCTTCTTCCCCGGATTTGACACTTCGGCTGTGTGGCAGGATTCCGTCCTCCATGCCGACCATGTAAACCACAGGAAACTCAAGGCCCTTGGCGGCATGAAGCGTCAGTAGCCAGACTGCGTTTTGAGCGGCAAGTTTGTCTTTTTCGTTGCCCATTTCGCGTCCCGATAACGCGATCTCCGATAGAAAACCGGTCAGGTCCGGTTCCTTTTTCGTCGTGTTTTCCTCGTAAGCATTAATGGCGTTGGTGAGTTCTTCCAGTGAAGCCTGTCTCGCTTGGCGTTCTTCCGGTTTTTCGTAAAGACGGGTGATTTCTTCGTAATAGGCAGTACGTTCCAGGAGTGTTCGCATGGCATCCGTTAGTGATTCATTGCTGGCTCGTTGCCGTACATCTTTCGCCAGTTCGGCCAGTTGCCCAATTCCCCGTTGAGCGGCGGGAGTCAGATCGCTCGTCGCGGCACGATCCTGCATCACGTCCCAGACTGGGACGCCTCGCTCTACGGCTCGCTGCACCAGTAGCTTTACCGTTTTGTTTCCCAGGCCTCTGGCTGGTGTGTTGATCACGCGCAGTAAAGCGACTTCGTCATTTGGTTGCTCAATCCATTTCAGATAAGCAAGGATGTCTTTGACTTCTCTTCGATCAAAAAAAGACTGGCTCCCAAGCATCACATACGGAATGTTGGCTTTGCGCAATTCAGTTTCAAAGAGTCGGGGCTGTTCATTGGTGCGAAACAGAATGGCGATATCGCGGGGTTGGACGTGGTCATTCTCGATGCGGCTTTTGATTTCTCGCACAACCGTTTCGGATTCCGTGAGTTCGTCCTTGTGTTGTTCGATTCGGGGACGCGGCCCTTTGGGGCGACAGGGAATCAGGATTTTGTCGTGACGTTCTGTGTTGAAAGCGATCAGTCGATTGGCCATCGTAAGGATTTCGGCCGTGCTGCGGTAGTTGTTTTCCAGGCAGACAACCTTGGCTTCGGGCCAGTCGTCTTTGAAACTGAGAATGTGGGTCACATCCGCCCCCCGCCACGCATAGATGGACTGGTCATCGTCTCCCACAACGCAGAGGTTGCGGTGGCGTAGTGTTAAATGTTTGGTGATCCGGTATTGGCTTCCATTGGTATCTTGATATTCATCTACAAGAACATGGTCGTACTTGGCGGCTTCCTCGTCACGAATAGCAGGATGTTCGTCAAACAGTGTTTCCGTATGCAGCAATAGGTCATCAAAGTCCATCGCGCCTCGTGCCTGCAGTGCGTCCTGGTAACGTCGATAGCCGGCCGCGGCAAAATGTTCGCGATCGGTTGAGGCGAGAAACGCTGCTTTGTTTGGTTTTACTGACTGATTTTTCCAGCCTCCGATGATCGAAAGCATGTCACCCGGACGTAGCGCCGTTCCGGGTAAACGCAATTCGCGGAGAATACCTCGCGCAAGTGATTCCTGATCTCCGCGATCATAGATCGAAAACTTGGCTGGAAATCCTAACGCTTTCGCATGCCGTCGCAGAATTTGCACGCACTGAGCGTGGAAAGTACTGATAACGGGTTGAGGCGGTTTGGTTTTTTTCTTCGTGATACGCCGTTTATTACCGGAGCTTCGGTTCTGTCGCTGCGCTTTTTCAATCAGTTCGCTGACTCGCTCCTGCATTTCGCCAGCGGCTTTGTTGGTGAATGTGACCGCCAAAATTCGTTCTGGCGCCGTGCCGTTGCGAATCAGATTTGCAATCCGAAACGTCACCACACGGGTCTTTCCCGTGCCCGCTCCTGCCAGCACCAACATTGGACCGCTCAAGGTGCCAACCGCTTCGGCTTGCGGTCCGTTCAATCCGTGATTGTCTGCGTTCAATCCGTTCTGCGCTTGTTAATTGGAGCTGATCTGATCTGTAAGCCATCGTCGAACGCCGGCCTCAGCTGAAAAATGCTTGGGGCATCGTCCACCTTCGGGGGCGAGAAGCTCAGTGGCTAGCGAAGGTTGTCACGGTCAATGACAGGGTTAGCAGTGCCAGTTGTGAGTAGACGCATGGCACCCTGTTGCGGGCGATTTGCGTTGGCGACGACTCTGTCATAGGGGATACCGAAGCAGGCGTAATTTCCGCTCGCCGTATCCATCACGTAAACCACGGTTGCTGCAGCTGGGTTATTGCTGGCTCTCGGAAATTGAGCACGACCGGTCAGCATCATATACTTGCCGCCTTTGGCACCCGTTCCGACAGCATCGTTCACATTGGCGGTGAAGCGAGCCATGAATTTTCCTCCCAGTCTGGGGTAAATTACATTGCACTGCAGGAGACCCGAGTTGTGGTCCAAAACAAAGAAACCGTCAGCCTCTTCACTGACGATGCCGGTTGCGATTGAGTATTTCTCGCCAGAAACGGCCGCAGCCGCATTTAGCAGGGGCAGTTCCGACAATTCTTGATTCAACGGCGATTGGTTGCGTCCAGCAAAGTAGCTCGCGATCCCAACAGAAATGAGCGTGACTGCGGCGAGAAAGGCGATTCCAATACGTTGAAGTTCACAACAACGAACTGGAGTCGAATTGAGCTGAACAGGGGATTTTTTGAGTTCTGGCTGGGGCTGTAGGTCAGTTGTCTGAGGCATCGTTGGTGACTCCATGCGATAACGGGAGGGATTTGACGAGTGTGACGGGGGGTAAACTTTGGTCATTATTACCGTTTTGCGGAACAAAACGGCAGCAGATCCCGGCCTCCATCGACCTAGTTCACCTACAGGTAATTGTACGCGCTCCGATTGATCTTTACGATTGCCTTCTTAGAAAGACCTTTGACATCTTGTCCTGCCGTCCCAAATTCTACGTTTTTCCCTCCTGAAAGTATCAAAAGACCATGGGTATCAACGCACCACTGAATCGAAAATTCCGCATGGCACTCGTAGGCGGGGGAAGCGGTTCCTTTATCGGACGAGTTCACTCGATCGGAGCATGCCTTGATAATCGGGCTGTGGTGACTGCTGGAGCTCTATCCAGCAATCCAGAACGAGCAAAAGCATCGGCGCCGGAATATGGGATCGAAGAAGACCGCGCCTACGGCAGCTATGAAGCAATGTTGGACGCTGAAAGTAAATTGCCGGAGGATGACAGAATCGATTTCGTTAGCGTGGCAACCCCCAA
>DOPG01000255.1 GCA_003513555.1 Rhodopirellula sp.
GCAGTCGATTCTGCATAAAAGCCCGGGCTCACTACCAACTCCGGACCACCACCTGCTATTTTTTGTGCGACTGGCAGGTCTTGCAATCGGTCTCTGCCGCGATGGAGCCCCACGGTCATGCAGATGGACCTTGAAAATTCAACACAAAGAAGCTCAAAGTTCAAAACCATCGGCATAGACGTCCTAGCGACCGGGCAAAACGCTCAAGAAGTGAATTTGACTGACTGGAATTCTTGTATTCATGCGGGGATATTAAGTGCACGCAGAAGGGTTTCAGAGGCTACCTTCACCCTGATTTGCAAATTCGGGGACAATTTCAGAGCAAGAAAAGGTGAACTGAGGCTCCACAAAAAGGACATAACGGAGCAAATTCACCCGCCAGCGATCAGGACCTTGCGAGTTTATTGTCTGCCGCGATAATCCCGTGGCGTTTATCCAACTCGTTTCTCCCCCGCACTTTAGGTTAGAGCTCATGGCTTTGGTTCCTCTTCGCGTCGTCCTCGATCACGCAGCCGAGAATGATTACGGCGTCGCCGCTTTCAACGTCAATAACATGGAGCAGATCCAGGCGATCATGGAGGCAGCCGAGGAAACTGATTCTCCTGTTATCATTCAGGCCTCCCGCGGTGCTCGCTCCTACTCGCAGGATGCGTACCTGCGACACCTGATGGTCGCAGCAACCGAGCTCTACCCCCATATTCCAATCGTGATGCATCAGGACCATGGCAATAGTCCATCAACCTGTCAGTCAGCGATCGACAATGGCTTCACAAGCGTGATGATGGATGGATCACTCGAAGAAGATGGTAAGACACCTGCCGACTTCGACTACAACGTGCGAGTCACCGCAGAAGTTGTCAAACTTGCCCATGCACAGGGTGTCAGCGTCGAAGGTGAACTGGGTTGCCTCGGCTCACTTGAGTCTGGTGAAGGAGAGCAAGAGGATGGCCATGGGGCCGTTGGCGAATTGAGTCGTGAGCAACTTCTCACAGATCCGGATGAAGCGGCGCGTTTCGTTGAGGAAACAGGCGTTGATGCATTGGCGGTTGCCATCGGAACTAGCCACGGTGCTTACAAGTTCACCAGCAAGCCGACTGGGGAAGTGCTGGCGATGACTCGCATCGAAGAAATCCATGCAAAGCTGCCCAACACACACTTGGTGATGCATGGCAGCAGCAGTGTTCCTCAGGATTTGCAGGACATCATCAATCAGTACGGTGGGCAGATGAAGCAGACCTACGGGGTGCCCGTCGAAGAAATCCAGCGTGGCATTAAGAGTGGTGTTCGAAAAATCAACGTCGATACTGACTGCCGTATGGCGATCACGGGTGCGATTCGCAAGGTCCTGCAAGAAGACCCATCTGCATTCGACCCGCGTGCTTACTTGAAGCCAGCTCGCACAGCAATGAAGAACGTTTGCGTCGCACGAATGACTGCATTCGGTCAAGCTGGAAATGGCGCAAAGCTTCGGGATACACTGAACGCAACCGCGTAACGGTTTCCCAAAAGACGACGGACCGGCACTGAACCCCCATTTGGATGATTCACTGAACCGTGTCCGACAATGCACTGTACGAAGCGTTTCAACATCAGGTCGATTCTCGGCCTGATGCTGTTGCACTTCTGCTGGACTCTCCCGGCAACCCCGCATGCAAATGTTCATGGCATGCACTTTCCATAGTCGTTGATCGTGTTGCTGGCCGAATAGCGACACTTGCCAGCAACACAATATCCCGTCGTTGCATTACGCACTCAAGTGTCAATAGCGACTCTGATATCGTGATCGCTTTAGCGTCACTGAAGCTCGGCCTAACGGAAGCTCCGCTTGACAGCCGCATTGGTACCGACGAACTGCTGCGTCGTCGAAGTTACCTTGGCGGCATCTGGATTGATGCACAATTCAAACAGCGAATCGCTTCTGAACTGATTGAGGCGACCGCCCGTTCATCCACTGATGAATCAAGTCAGATCACATGGTCAAATCCAACGACTGCCGGTGATTCAAAAAACTCACCACAGCCTGCAGAGAAGGCCTCACTGATCCTCTGGACCAGTGGCACCACCAGCGAGCCGCTAGCCGTTCTACTTTCAGCCGAAAGCTTGCACGCCAATGCATCGGCAAAACTAAGAGCGGTACCACAAGAACAGTCCGACGTCCGCCTGACGATGCTTCCTCTTTCGCATGCCTATGCGAGAACGTGCGATTTTGGAACTTGGCTACTAAGTGGCTGCACGCTTGCGGTTTGCCTTGGGTATCAAAACATGCTCCGACGACTTCAGGAACTTCACCCCAGCTTGATCAACACCGTCCCGGCGATTGCAAGCAGGATGCTTCATGCCTGCCCCGAAAACCTCGACAAATTACGTTTACTCGGCTGTGGTGGTGCCCCACTCGACCACAGTTCGTTCATGCAATGGAGCGTCCGCGGTGTTACGGTGATACAAGGTTATGGCCTTACAGAAGCTGGACCAGTGATCAGTAGTGCAACACCGTCCAACGCCATGCCTGGTCTCGTGGGTGAACCCGTCGAAGGCTGGGAAATCGCAATCAAAAAAGGGCAACTTTTTGTTCGTGGCCCGCATTCAATGCTGGGTTACCTGAATCAACCGGAGGCCACGCAAACACGAATGACAGATGATGGGTGGCTGGCCACCGGCGACTTGGTTGAACGTGACCGTAAAACCCAGCAACTCAAAATTCTGGGCCGTGTCGACGATGTCATCGTGCTCACATCAGGTCAAAAAATTTACCCTGCAGCTATCGAGCGTGATATCGAACAGATTGACGGCATTCAGCATGCGCTACTGCACTACAGAGGAAGTTTGCAACTGTGGCTGAATCTTCACACTGGAACCACCTTGGCAATGGTACAGACGAAAGCATTGCAAGTTCTTGCGAAGCAATCGGCGACCGTCCATTGCACTCTCCATTATTTCCAACCTGCGTTATCAGTCGAGGCTGGAGAACTGACGGCTAAAGAAACTATCAGGCGTGGAAACATCATTGAACAGCGGCTGAGCGATTATGCGGGATCGTAAGCGTCACTCCCCATCCCACGGCCACGTGGAATAAACTTGCACATAAGAATACCCAACGCGTAAAGAATGATCAGCGGTATCGCAAGCGCAATCATACTGGTCACATCGGCTGGTGTGACAATCATAGCAACGAAAAAGATCACAAGCACTGCTACCTTCCAACTCTCAACGTAGGACTGAGTTTCGAACAGGCCGATTCGCTGCAGGAAGAGCATGACGAGCGGCAATTGAAAGGCAATGCCGAATCCTAGCGGCAGCAAAAGCACAAAGTTGACGTAGTATGAAAGCCGAGGTTCGACCGCTACATCCATGCTGCCATTGAACGCCAACAGGAATGAAAGCACAAAGTGAAGCACCAGGAAAAATGCCAGGATCACCCCTGAAACAAACAGTGTGACACTGACTGGCAGGTAGATGTAAACATACTTTCGCTCGTGGGCATGAAGACCAGCGGCGACAAACGCCCAGAGATGATAAAAGATGCCAGGTGAGCCAATGATCGCACCAACGATCAGGCCAGCCTTGACCCAGATCATGAACGGCTCTTCCATCTTCAGAGAACTCAAACTCGTCTTGTTCTCTCGCAGTTGGATTTTTGGCTCCAGCTTCTTCGGCAATGCATCAAGAATCTTTGCCATCTCAACAGGATCAACCACACCTTGGGACGCTGATGCCTCTGCATCATCCCCACCCTCGGCTGGTATTGCTGCGTCTTCAGATACCCCAAGTTGCTCCACTGATTCCTCTTGGGGTACAAAAGATTCCATCGTCAATGCCTGAAACTCTTCTGGCACCTCATAAATGATTTCCCATACCAAAGCGTTCTTTGCCAGGAACTTATGCAACTCCTGAACCGACTCATCTGAGGGATCATAGCCAAGTCGATGCAAATCGCGATCAGCATTGAACTGCTCAATTGCACCTTCAAGCGGCATTTGCACAAATCGAACCACTTCATTGGCAAAAAAGAGACCAATAAGAAGTCCGCCAGCCAACCAAAGCATGGCACGAAACAAAGAATGACGCAGATCTTCGAGGTGTTCCCCGAACGTCATCGTCGAATTTTCAAAGAGGTCGTCCTTGGGACGCGACAGCTTTTCCACGAATCAAATCTCAGTATTTGGTTTGAAGGGTGAAAGGATACGATAAGAAGGGGGGAGGGAAATTCGCAATCCCGCGATGATTTGACACATTTCCGGGAATTTGAGCTGATTAATGTCTGGTGAGGTAAGGCTGCAAAGGTCAGTACAATGAGCAGTCAAGTGACTCCGCTGTCACCGTGGCCCCGCAGTTCCCAGCCAGTCTGATGGGGACAAGTTTGGCAGCGAGTCGCGGTACCGCCGGACACGATGGCACCGAATCAACCCGTTCGCTTGGGTTCCCAACAACCAACACTATTGTAGCAGCCCGACACGGAATCGCCTGCGTTACGTGCCGATATTAAAATTCATATCGCAGCCGCACATCGATCAAAGTAGCGAAATGACCCCATATCCACTTACTTTTGCACCGGTTTTCAAACAAACCATCTGGGGCGGACGCCTTTTAGGTGACCATTTAAAGAAGCCAATCGGGCCTGCCACAGACTATGCCGAAAGCTGGGAGGTGGTTGATCATGGAAAAGATCAGAGCGTCGTACAAAACGGGGCTCTTGCTGGGCAGACCCTGAAGCAGCTAATCCAGAGCGATGCTGACTGGCTACTGGGCAAGAAAACGGGCATGGACTCATTTCCACTGCTGCTGAAATACCTGGACTGTAATCGCGTGCTCTCCGTACAGGTGCACCCCTGTGACGAATATGCGTTAAAAATGCCCAAGCCGGACCTAGGAAAAACAGAAGCATGGTACATCGTTGCAGCCGCTCCCGAGAGCCTGATCTACGCAGGCCTGAAGAAGGGAGTTGATTCGACAAGCCTGCACCATGCCATCAAGAAAGGCACGACAAAGGATGTCCTCCATTCCTTCCACCCCTCAGCAGGAGATATCGTCTTTATCCCCGCAGGAACGGTGCACGCATTGGGTGCCGGTCTACTGGTTGCAGAAATCCAACAATCCAGCGACACCACGTTCAGACTGTTTGATTGGAATCGCACCAATGCACAGGGAAATTCACGCCCCTTGCACATCGAACAGGGCATAGCAGTGACTGATTTTTGCAGCGGTCCTGTCACGGCAAGAACGAGCGTCCCTGAGCTCGAGGGCTGGCAGACGATCGTGTCCTGTGACAAATTCGTTTTGAATCTGCTCGAGAAGGGAGAGGCCTGTACGGGTCATGATGACAAGTTTCACATCGTGACGATTCCGAAGGGTAAAGCAACCTTGCGTTTTGGGAAGGAAATCATGGCCCTCTCAACCGGTGATACCGTGCTGCTACCAGCAGCATTGCCGAGCTGCCGTGTGCTGGCAGCTGAAAACAGCACCGTCATGGAGATGCATTTACCAGCGTGAAACGAATGACTAGGGCAATCGGACCTGGTGTGAAACATTTTGCCTGCGAGTTCAGGCGGGGACTTGAGGTACACCAATGGGAAGTACGATGTCCAACGGGGAGCCCGATTTCATTGCGTAATTACAAAGCGTTGTTGCCGCCAAGAATGGATTCCTCTTGGTTCCAGCACTCAAAACTTCGTACGCTCCAACCTTCCCCACGCTTGACTCGAAAGGATTCGCGATCATGGCTCGCAACAGAAACAGACTCTTGCTGAGTACCGCTTTCACGGTCGCCTTACTTTCCACCATCGGATGCCGCGGTTTAAAGACCTTTTTCACACCTCCTGGCCCGCTCAACAAACAACAAGCCAGTGCAGTGGTGCACGATCCCTATCCCCAGAATGATATTGGTCCCTACGACGCTGCTTCACGGCCCCCAAGCTACCAACAGCCACTAGCGGAACCAGTTCGAAATCGACTGATCCCGGATGCGATGCCTTGGCTAGGTCGCTAATCTGAAGGTTCCCAGTAACATGTGAAATCTGCCGTGGATGGTCGCTGATGAATCCCAAGCAGCCCCAACCATTACGTAACGGTTCGCTTTCCCATCAAACGACTTTGGGACGCCGCAACTTGGCACGACTGCCCATTTTCGCTAGCCACCGATACTTGCGAGCAAATCCGGCGATCCACGGCTTCGAAAATCCCCCCATGTTAACGGAACAGGGTCCCTGAGCCTGCCTCTGCAGTTACATCAAAGCTGCGAGTTTCGATTTTTCGCCACGAAGAAAAAGAAACGGAGCAGTTTCTTACGAGTCGCACTTCACAGGGAAGCCTGCATCACAAAGATGACTCGTTTTGGTAGGTTGTGGGATTCCATTCACACTCTCAGGCAGCTCCATGCCAAAAAAGTCCGCATCCAAGCGATCCCCTTCAAAACGTTCAGCATCGAAAAAGC
The DNA here is from genome assembly GCA_003513555.1 of Rhodopirellula sp. GTDB lineage: Bacteria > Planctomycetota > Planctomycetia > Pirellulales > Pirellulaceae > Rubripirellula. The sequence continues at coordinate 6,428 of DOPG01000255.1, forward strand.
GAGGTCGGCGTTCCTCGCAGGCGGAAGACTCGTCCCAACGTTTGCAACGTTTTCTAGCCTCTGCGGGCTTTGGAAGCCGCAGACAGTGCGAGGAGTTGATCGAAGCAGGCCGTGTCGAGGTCGATGGGCAGATTGTCACCAAACTTGGTTCGACAGTTGACAGCTCCGTTCAGAAAATACGTGTTGACGGTGTACTGCTCAAGAAACAAAAACCTGTCTACTTCGCCGTCAACAAACCGGTGGGTGTCGTCACAACTAATCGAGATCCACAAGGCCGCCCGCGAGTGGTTGACCTTGTCCCACCAGATGAACGAGTTTTCCCCGTTGGTAGGCTGGACCGGAGCAGTGAAGGCCTGATCCTGCTCACCAACGATGGGGAACTCGCACAGCGACTCACCCACCCAAAATTCGGTGTCAGAAAGGTCTACCGAGTTACCGTGGCGGGTAAAGTCGAGACAGAAACCATGCGACAAATGCGCAAGGGTATCCACATCGCAGAGGGCTTTGTTCAAGTAGATGGCGCGAAACTGCTAAAGTCGCGCAGCCGGTCGACAGAATTGGAAATCGTGCTGCGGGAGGGCAAGAACCGTGAAATCCGCCGAATCCTCGCCCGCCTCGGACACAAGGTACAAACCTTGCGCCGAATTGCGGTGGGTCCGCTACGATTGGGGGATGTCCCGCCAGGAGCCTATCGTGTTGTATCGTCACAGGAAGTAGAAAAACTTTGGAAGGCAACAGAGGCCGCTGCCGAGGACACCACGACACGCGGTCGCGGTAAACGCAGTTCCCAACGCTCTGGAAGCCAACGCTCTGGAAGCCAGCGCTCTGGAATAGCGAAGAAAGGAATATCTAGAAAAAGTGGAGCGAAAGTTACGACTGCAAAAACTTCGACTCCAAAAGCTGGACCTGCCAAACGCCGGGGAATCAAAAAAGCGACCAAGCCCCGCAAGCAGGACATAGAATTCAATTTTTCCACGGAGCAGGGTACAACTGCAGGATCAGTGATTGGTGGTGATGTTGATTCTGCAGAAAAGAGATCACCTCGTAGCGGTACAAAACGGAAATCCATTCGTTCAAAAACCGAGAGTCGCAATGCGAAAACAGCGAGCAAACCATCGACGAAACGTGGTGGCCTGAAGAAACGCAAGACAACAAAGCGAAAAAACAACAGTAGCTCCGAAGCCACATCGACGGGTCGCGACAAAAACCGACGAGGTGCTGGCCGAAGTCGCGTTGCAAAGACAAGAACAGGCAATCAAAAAAAATCTGGCCCTAATCGAAAACGCAGGAAATAAATGTCAAAACTGCATGCCGACTACTACGCCGATTCCATGCACCAGATCAGTGCACCTCTGGAACGCAACGACCAAATTGGTGAGGGAACCTACTTGATCCGCGTCGCTGCGGAACCCCTTGCTAAGTCACTGGTGCCAGGGCAATTTGTCATGGTGCGTTTAGCTGGCACCAATGCTCCACTGATCGGTCGCGCCCTCGCTGTATACGATGTTGTTTCTGACGACTCGGGCAAACCGATCTGGATTGATCTCGTGTACCTCAAGAAGGGTACATTCACAACAGCTTTGGCAGAATCTCCGCTGGGCACGCAAGTCAGCCTGTGGGGGCCTCTGGGCAACGGATTTGCCAACCGACCCTGCAATCGCCTGATCATGGTTTCAGGTGGCATCGGACAAACACCAATGTTGCTTCTGGGAAAGGAAGCAATGGGTCTACAGGACTTCGGTGACGAGACAAGAAAGAATGGCTGGGCACCTGCAGTCGAGTTTATTTATGGAGCTCGTCGATCGAGCTTGCTTGCGGGCGTGGGTGACTTTGAGAAGGCTGGTTTCCAAGTCACGCTGTGCACTGACGATGGCTCAAAAGGACAACAAAAACTCGTCCCTGACGTTCTTCGTGATCGTTTGGCTGAGCTCGCAGATTCAGGAGAAACAATCCGCGTCGTGACCTGCGGCCCAGAGATTATGATGGAGAAAGTCGCTGAAGTGTGTTTGGCAGTTGATATCGACTGCCAAGTCAGCATGGAGACTCCAATGGCGTGCGGGATTGGAATCTGTTTCTCCTGCGTTGCTCAGGTCCGTCAAGACGGTCCCGAAGAATGGGACTACAAACGGACCTGTGTCGAAGGTCCGATCTTTGATGCGGACCAAATCTGTTGGTGAGCAATAACCAACGCTGCATCGCGACTATCTGTAAATCGAGCCGCGAGTTGCTGGTGCTTCTGTTCCACTTGGGTACCCCGTTGAGGAACCAGTGCTACCTGGCGTGTAACCACTGACACCTGACGTACCACCAGCAGAAGCGGGTGCAAGGACCGCAGACGGTGTAGCCGCTTCCAATGCAGTGCTTGCAGTCGAGTATGCTGGCGACGTCGCTGCAGGTGGAAGAATTTCTCCAGCTGTTGCGGCCGGTGCAGGGCTTTCTAAACCATTGACATTCGATTTAGGTGGTGTGATAGCTGCGGCAGCGGTACCACTGCTGGGTAAGGTAAATCCTCCCTGCGGAATCGCTGGTGGTGTCGGGTAACCAGTGGGCTCAGGCTTTGCAAACGAAGTTTCAGGGACAGTAAAGCCAGTACTGGCAGTTCCTGATGCTGCGGGTGCCGGACTCGCCAAGTCTGACATGGCAAAGGCCGTTCCTGTATCTTCGGCCTTGGGAGTCAATGCCTTGTTACCAAATGTGTAACCACTAGGCTTTGCGGTTGGTGAAGCGGGTGACTGAAAGCCAACCGATTGAGTTGCCGCGTTACCATAAATACCATTCGCCTGTGCTGCGGCAAAATTCGGCGCAGTTGGCGATGGCGACGCAGTGTATCCGGGAGACGCACTCAAGCCAGGCAACTGCCCAGGCTGCGATGTACTGGTTGCGGTGGCAGC
>DOPG01000258.1:0-2329 GCA_003513555.1 Rhodopirellula sp.
CTCCGGAAGGGCCGGTTCCGCTCACAAAGGTAACACCAACTGGCAGCGTATCAGTGACCACCACATTGCTGGCGCTCGAAGGACCGGAGTTGGTGACGTCAATCGTGTAGGTAAGTGCACCACCCACCTGCGACGCGGTAGATGAAACAGCCTTCGAAACGCCAAGGTCTGCTTCTGCAACAATATTAACGTCAGCGGCGTCCGAGTTATTTGCCGTGTTATTCTCTCCCGCCCCCGACAAGTCCTGGACACTCGCCGTATTGGAAATCAATCCATCTGTGAGCGTATCGACTGTCACGGTGATCACCGCAGTCGCTGTATCCCCACTGGCAATGTTCACCGAGGGGAAAGTGATCGTTCCAGCACTTTCAACACCGGTCTGTCCTCCCATCGTTGCAGACACCAAAGTAACGCCTGCTGGCAACACGTCTGTGAGAATCACACCGGGCGCGGTACTGGGCCCCGTGTTTGTAACGGTGACCGTGTACACGACGGTATCGTCAGGGATTGAATTTGGATCATCAGCAACTTTTGACACCTGAACATCGAAATCAGGCGTGAGCGTTGTGGATGCTGACGCTGAATTATTAGCAGGATCCAAATCTGTACCCAGCGATGAGACGACTGCGGTATTGACGACCGTTCCGGTCGCGTCTTCCTGAACATTCGCAGTCAGAGTAAACACACGCGTTTCACCGTTAGGAAAAACATCGTACTGAACCGTGAGATTGCCGGTACCTGGGTCGTAAGTGGTATCATCAGCAGTCGGCGCGTTGATCACGACACCCGTTAGCCCGGTTGGTATCGTATCTGTGACAATGACGGTGTTGCCATCGCTGACGCTGTCGGTGTCATGGCTCACCGTGAACGTATAAACCAACTGATCGAGTCCTGGTACCGCCGTGGCAAGATCAACGCTTTTCCCCAGAATCAAATCGACCTGGTTGAGAGCAGTGATACTCATCGCATCGGTATTATTACTGGGAACCGTATCAGTGTCGCTGGTCGCCACTGTCGCTGAGTTGGGAATGTTGCCAACAGCCGCGGCATCAATCGTGGCAACGAATTCGAAAGTAACTGCCGCGCCGGCCAAAAGTGTTCCCACATCAATGGTCAAATCTTGACCGGCAAGGCTGTGAGTGGCCCCTGAAGTAAGCGGGCTAAAACTGGCGAAGGTCAAATCATCATCCAGTGCATCCGTCACCACAACATCTGCGGCATCAGTTGCCCCTGTGTTGGTCACTGTGAGACTGTAAGTAACATCCTGTCCGGAAATTGGTGTGCCACTGGCAACTTTAGAGATCGCAAGATCGACAAAACGAGTCACCGCCGTCGTTATACTTGATGAGTTGTTCGCCAAATTCGAATCAGTGTTCGGTGTCGCTGATACTGTGGCTGTATTGCTAAGCGTGTTTGCGGGATTGGCACCAACGGAAACATTGACAGTCACGACCGACACCTGACCATTGGTCATTCCACCAAGATTGGCCGTTAAAACGCCAGTTCCCAAGTCAAAGTTTACTTGCCCCGCGTTTCCATCGACGTCTCCGGAAACGAAGGTCACATCAGAGGGCAGGGTATCAACAACAGTTACACCTGCTGCTGAATCCGGCCCGTTATTGGTCACGGTCAAAGTGTACGTTAAAGGGTCGCCAGCATTGACAGGGTCAATATTACCTTCCTTAACGATGACCAGATCACTCTCAACCAATTCCAACAACACGCTATCAGAATTGTTTGCAGAGTCTATTTCAATTTCATACCCCGCCACATCAGCCACGTTCGTGATATCACTGGTCTGATTCGAATCGATATTCGCTAACAGCTGAATGGTGCCCGTTGTGCCGCCAGGAATCGTTCCCATATCAACAGTCACAGTGCCTGCCACGAAACTCACCGTGAAGGCACCAGAAGGATTATCGGAACCTACATATGTCAGCCCCGCAGGAATGGCATCGGTCAATACCACTTCCGTTCCGTCGATCACACCGAGATTCTCAACCGTAATGTCAAAAACAACGTTCCCACCAGCTATCAGATTCGAAAGTCCCGTATTTATTTCCTTGGTAACTTCGAGGTCAATCTGCGGGAAAAAGCCAAAGTCCAGCGTTGTATTTGTATTCGGGTCGGTATCGTCGTCATCGGTCGGTTCACTATTTGATTCAAGCGTGATTGTCTGAGTGATCACATCACCACTTGGCAGCGTGGTGCCATCATCAACTTGATCAAGGTTGTCGTCTGGGTCGGACGGTGGGTCATTCCCCGTGCTATTGGAATATCCATCCAGTACTGCGCCGGGCAGGAATTGCGATGCCGGAACGACAGCGGT
>DOPG01000258.1:2531-5911 GCA_003513555.1 Rhodopirellula sp.
TAGGAATTGTGATGCCGGAACGACAGCGGCATAAAATCCAGGATCAAGGTCAGGAAAGTTATAGGTTCCGCCAACGCCCGTAGTGGTGGTGGCCAATGGTGTATCCGTCGCTGGATCGACAACATCACCCTCCGCCGCCATCTGATACAGGTTCACGGTGACCCCCAGTAAACCACCTTCCAACGCATCTTTAATTCCGTTGTTTTGTCCGCCCACCGAGTTGTCGTCAAAAAGTGTACCACCAAGGTCCACTGGCAGCAGGTTCGGCATACTCGCGGCAACAATGCCGGACCGTCGAGATTCGATGATCGAAGCAATCACATCACTATCAACAGCAAGGGTGACGGAGGCTTCAATTGCACCAACATCGGTAAAGTCAGCGCCGGTGCCACTTGCGATAACGAACGAAGAGAACGGAACGAAGGTCTCAACGGTGTTCGTAAGATTTAGCGGGACGGCAATCGTTGTGGTGGAAAAGTTCACGGCGTCGGTGTAAACCGTGACCGTCAATGTTTCCCCCGCAGCATCCGAACGGGTCAACACAATCAAACCCGCGGCTGGGTCGGGAGTCGTACCGGTAGGATCACCCGTTAAAGAAACGTTTGATAATCCACCTGCATCCAGAGCAATGCTTCCATCAGTGCCATCATATTGCAGCAGAGCAGTCCCTTCCCCGTTGCCAAGCGACCCAATGGATAGCGTCGCTGGACCGGAGTCCACGAGGACGGTTATCTGACCTACTCCCGCAGTATTGGTGACCTCAATATCGCGTTCACCGCCAACCACTTCACTCGCCGAAGAAAAACTGGTGTTCGTTGGATTGGCATTATCCGCGGTGACAGACTGAGAAGTCAGCGAATAATCGTCAATCAAAACCGCTTGGGTCCCATCAGCATCGTCCGCACTCACGTCTACGGCAAGCGACGTCGGAGTATTTAATCCGGATACAACTTGCTGTTGAAGAAAGTACCGATCCTCCGTCAAATTATCAAATCGATAGTTTCCATTCGCGTCTGTAATGTCCGTACCGACAAGCGTGTCGGTCCCGCTATCGAACACGAGGTTTGCGTTAGAGTCGCGAAAAAGCTGAACCTGAACTCCCTGGGCTCCTGGGGTCCCGGGGGCAACGAGGTTTCCACCACCGTCGACGAGGACAGGTGGATCGCCCGCAGAGTTACCATCATTATTTTCATCAACAAAAGCAACGCCGGCAATGGAGCCAAGATCGCTTGCAAGCAATTCCCGTCGTTCCATGCATTCAAGCCGCAAACGACGACGCTGCCGGCCTTTTAAGTTTTTTGCAGAAGATTGATTGAAGCCGCGGAAAATCTTTCGCCAAACCATGCTTATTATCCGTAAAAGCCGGAGTGAATTGCGAGGCGACCATGTCTTAATGACCGCAAAGACAGAGTGGAGGATGCAGTAATGAGTCTCTCATGCCCCGCCATTTTGTTTGGGCGAGGGTAAGTTCCTACACACTCATTGTTTATCGGACAGTTTGCCCAGTCAGCTTGACCTAGGCTTGTGCTACAAGCCGTGTCTTAGGAACATTTCCTACCAGCGGTATTCACCACCAAAGCTCAGACCTTGGACCCAGTAATCGGTCGTGTCAAAGGCAAAGGTAGGATGACCGCTGCTGACAAAGGCGGGAGACTGTGCAGGCGGTATCTGCAGGGGATGCACATCCAAATCGATTTGATCGCCGGGACGGACAACGTTGGACCAATAGATGGCCGTGTAACCAAGGGTCAATTTACACTGCTTGGTCATTTGATATCCAATTTTCAAGTCCAACTCAGGGACGACAGCAAACTGGTTCTGAGAGTAGCTACCAATGTTCGATGCCAAGGCGAGAAGACCTCCCGATTCAACCACCGTGGAGCCCCCGGTTTCGTTGATGGTGGATTGACCATCAATATTGACCGTCTGCTTCGTATTGCCAACCGCAAGTCGAATACCAGTTTCCAAACTCCAAAATCCTCGTGTCCGCCGTGTGATATAACCAATATCAACACCGTTGAACTGATTTTTGGTTCTGAAACTGTCATACAGGGCAAAAGAGCCTTGAGGTGGTACCCCTGGCAGGCTCGAAGCCTCCACGGTGAGGTCCTCAGAGATTCGGACTCCTTCGGTAAGCTGCAGAAAGCGATAGCCGAGGGTTAATTCAGTTCGGCTACAGAAGTGCTCAGGACAACCGCACAAGAACCAATTGCTACAGCCCTCTTCAGCCTGTCGGAGTTTTCGAACTCGAAAACCACCGCCTACCAGATCCGAGTCTGTGTGAACCGTTACGCCTCCAACGATTACGTTTGGATAAGCTAACAACTGTGCATTTTCGGCTCCGGCGGTTACATCGTAGAAGGGACGTGTCAGGACCGGATTGCCTTGACTGTTTGCAGAGAACAGATCAGTGGAACTTGACAGACTGAAATACTCGGCACCGATGCCCCAAGTGTGGCAACTGTCAAGCCAAAGCCCAAACCTCAGTCGTCCGCCATCAAGTGCTTCATCATGATAATCTTCTCCTCCGGCAAGGATTCGCGTTCCGGGATCACCGAGCACACCTGCGGTTGGTGTGGGCGAAAGATTAGTCGTCACAAGTGGCGGCAACTGCATGCCATCCTGCCACCAACCGAGAAATTCAAATGATGCCCAACCGTCCTGTGGCATGCAGAGGGTCAAACATGGTCGCCATGCATTTCCGCCACAGTGCTCACCGCAACAACTGGCTCCACACGCACCATCACAACCAATCGTGTCGCAACCAACACAACCCGGGTCGTCACATCCACAGTCACCTGAAAAATGCTCTCCCATGATCTCGCCCTCGTAAACCGGGGCAAGAGTGATTTGCCCGTCAAGTGATCCCGACTCAGAAGGGGAGATGATCGAAATCGCTGATTCAGGCGGTGGACTTGGAATTCCCTCAGCTTGAACTTGCTGAATGCTCGGAACGTGGTCACGCGTACTAGCTGCAGGCACAGCAACACGAGTTTTTTGAACCCGCGAGCGTGTGGGTTGCCAGTTCGCTCGGGCGGTTTGTTCGCTTCGGCGAACACTGCGGCTGCGAGCAGATTCCTGAGCTTGAAGATTGTTGGCCAACAAAGCGGCAACAATGAGAATTGTATTTATGGACAGGCGGAGGATTGACACTGGCTTCACCAATGGAAAGCTAGGATGGCGTGTTGTGAAACATCACCGAAACAGGTTTCCCCCCCTGTTTAATGACCCGAAAGATAAAAACCACATTACTTCATCTACCGGTTCAAAAGAGGTATCGGCAGCCCCATAGCCGAACATCGCTCAAAAATCAGAAAAATCAGAAATTTCGGCAAACTCAACGCAATCAGAACAAAGTTCCCTGTTTCCCCGCACGCATC
>DOPG01000258.1:6149-10316 GCA_003513555.1 Rhodopirellula sp.
CAGTTCAATCCCTGCATCCTGACGACGCAAATCCGTAGTAATGCTGACCAGACGTTGCGATCTTCGCGAACATCCACACCGTGGCAAAAAGCGACCTGGAACAGCCATGCCAGGCCTGCACTACAACTTGCGATTTGCAAGCAATGAGCAACTGAGTCAGGAAACCACAATATCGATCTGAAATCTATCTGAACAGTATCGACGGCTATTGTCGGGTCAGCATGGCGGTCAGCCTTGATGCTGATCGCCTCTAATCTCTCAGCACGCTAACTCTGAGCAAACCATGTCGCAGCCAGAACCAAACCATATCGCTAGATGGCAGAGACTCGACTGACGAAGCATCCCACGGCAACCTACCTGAGTGAGACAATGACTGGAGAATCAATGCTTTGGAAAAACGCGCATGCGATACGAATGCTGAAACGCGATTCTGGCATTAGGGAGTCCGGCAGGAGTTCAGAGCACTCGACGATTTTCGCCTCCCGACAACATCGATCCCGATCGGTTATCATGTTTACTCCTCCTGTTTAGTCATCTGAAGAGACCTACCCCATGATTGATCGACACCTGTGTATTGGACTATTGTTCTTCTCCGTTGCTGCGTTTGGCCGCGACTCAAGTGCTGCAGATTTTGCAATGGAAAAACCTCGTCCTGACTGGGTTTGGGATGCCAAGGGCACATCCAGTGCACAACCGATCTACCTTCAAAAACGGTTCAATCTATCGGCAAAGGCAACATCCGCTTCCCTGTTTACCGTTTGTGATAACACGATGAAGGTTTGGGTGAACGGCAAACTTGTGGGTGAAAGCAGTGAGTGGTCTTCACCTATCCAAAAAGATATCGCGAAGCAAATGGTCACGGGCGTCAACACGATTGCGATCCAAGCAGCCAATCAGGGCGGCCCCGCTGGATTCACGCTGAAGCTTGTCGTGAAACAACAGGGTGCAGAGGACGTCGTCGTGCTGTCTGACAAGCAATGGAGAATGACTTCAAAGCTACCCGAAGGTGCGTGGACAGCGAAGGATTTCGATGCCTCAAAGTGGTCGGGCAAACTAAACAAGGTCGGCACGATGGGTGACTCACCTTGGGGTATTCCTGGCAAACAGGGTGGCTCAAAATCAGTGGTCAATACGGCTCCGCAAACAGTAAACGACTTCGCCGTCGAACTGGTCTACGAAGTTCCCAAAGATACACAGGGTTCATGGGTTTCGTTGACCACTGGCCCAGACGGAAAAATGATTGCCTGTGACCAAGGTGGGAAGGGTGCATTTTGGATTCAGGTAAGTGAGTCTGACGCCGGGCCAACTGCTACGGTTTCCCCCTTGGCTGTGAATCGCCCAGGCACCAACAGTCCGCTCAGCGGCGCTCAAGGTCTGTTATGGGCGCACAACGCGCTATGGTTTCACCAGAACGGCGGGCATCTTTACCGAGTCACGGATTCTAACGATGACGGCGTTTTGGATCAGGCAGAACAAATCCCAAGCCAGCGTGGTGGTGGTGAACACGGCAATCATGCGGTGATCAAGACAGAAGACGGCCAAGGTATATACATGGCAGGTGGAAACCACGCACCTTTGGCAGAGTTGTCTCGTCGTCGCGTGCGGTCATGGGAAGAAGACCTGCTGCTGACACGCATGTGGGATGCCAACGGTCATGCTCGAGGAAGACTCGCTCCCGGTGGATGGGTCACTCGACTCAATCCTGAGACGCTGGAGCAGGAATTGGTTTGCATTGGTTTCCGTAACCAGTACGACATTTCTCTCAACCGCTTCGGCGACATGTTCACTTATGATGCAGACATGGAATGGGACATGGGATCGCCTTGGTACCGGCCGACTCGCATCTGCCAGGTCGTCAGTGGCGGCGACTACGGATGGCGGAGCGGAACCGGCAAATGGCCCACCTATTTCGAAGATAGTTTGCCGCCGGTTGTCGAGATCGGGCCGGGTTCACCCACTGGCGTTGTTTCGGGTGTAGGAGCAGCCTTTCCAGCCAGATACCAAGATGCCCTGTTCGCCTTGGACTGGACCTTTGGAACGATCTACGCAATACACATGACACCCGAGGGCGCAGGCTACACCGGGACGAGCGAACCATTTGTTACGGGAGCCCCCCTGCCCGTGACCGACGCAGTGATTGGCGCAGACGGTTTGCTCTACTTCACCGTGGGAGGACGAGGTACCGCTTCGGCCTTGTACCGTGTTCGTTACACCGGCAAAGGATCAACTTTGGCTGCCGACTCAGAGTTACCACCTGCAGTGGCCAAAGCCCGTACCATTCGCCAACGTCTCGAGACCTACCATGGTGCCAGCCTGAGCAAAAAGGAATCAAAAGCAGCCCTGGATGATGCATGGCCTTACCTTTCCAGTGAAGACAGATTCCTGCGTGCAGCAGCTCGGGTTGCCGTGGAATCACAGCCCGCGCAGTACTGGGCTGATCGGGTACTCAAGGAACAAAACCCACAGGCACTCGTCACCGGTGCAGTCGCCCTTGCCCGCGTCGGAGCTGATTCTGAGATCAACCTCTCACTGCAACCGTTGCTGCTTGACACTTTGGTCAACACCAAGGTTGAAAACGATGCCCAACTACTTGGGCTGCTGCGTGCCGTCTCGCTGACCAGCATGCGTCTGGGAGCACCTGATCGTGATCAGCGAGCCGCTTTACTGAAACGCTTTGACGCGATGCTGCCCCATTCGAATCCGGATGTAAATACTGAATTGGTACGATTGCTGGTTTACCTGCGATCACCCACCGTTGCTGCGAAGACAGTGCAATTGATCGTCAATCGGGACCCACCTGTGATCCCTGACTGGACAGAACTGGCAAGCCGCAATGCTGGCTACGGTGGAACGGTCAAACGCATTCTTGCAAACCATCCCCCCAGCCGAGAAATAGGTTACGCACTTGCATTACGCAACCTGCGAAGCGGCTGGACCATCGAAGATCGACGTGCATTCTTTGAATTCCTCAACGAAGCAGCCAAAGCATCCGGCGGATCCAGTTTCCCCGGATTCATGCGTAACATTCGTGATGAAGCATTAGCAAATTGCCTGGATGCCGAACGAGTCGCGTTGCAGGATTTGACCGGCGAAAGCTACGACCCCGTACCCGATTTTGAAGTTAAAAAAATCGTGGGTCCAGGACGTGAATGGACGCTGGCAGAGGCGCGATCCAAAGCCACGCGATTCAAAGAAGCCGACTTTGAAAATGGTCGCAGCGTTTACTTCGCTGCCAATTGCGGAAAGTGCCATCGGCACAACGGACTAGGGGGAAATGTTGGACCAGACCTTACCAGCATTCCCAACAAATTCGATGTCAATTATGTGATCGACCATATCATTGACCCAAGCAAAGTCATCTCGGATCAGTACCAGGCTTCAACCGTCCTGACATCGGACGGACGAACCGTAAGTGGGTTGGTTTCTGAGGCTGACGACACGCTCGTCATCTACCCCTCGGACACGAAGGCCGAGCCGATCACTGTCGCAATCGAAGATGTTGAAGCGGTTCGCCCTTCGGACGTTTCGCAAATGCCGAAAGGCTTGATAGATGGACTGAATGCAGAAGAATTACGTGATCTGCTTGCTTACTTGATGAGCGGTGGAAACAGTGGAAACAAGAAGATCTATGGAAAGTAAGCCACACTACAGCAATGGTTTAACAGTGCCTCAAACGCTTGCCTCGTTATCGTTCTGTTTTTTGTTTATCACGAGCCAGGCATTCGCGCAGACGGACAGCGACGCTTCATTGATCAATGAAGCCAGTATCCGCGGACACGTACGTTTTTTGGCCGATGACCTATTAGAAGGACGTGGCCCCGGATCACGTGGTGATGAACTTACGCAGCTTTACATTTCCACCCAGTTCGAGGCTCTTGGGCTGCAACCCGCAGCAGGCAACGGAGAATGGCTGCAACCGTTCCCTCTCGTGGGTGTCCGTACCATCGCGCCGCCCAATGTTGTGTTCAAGAACGATGACAAGACGGTCTCACTGAAATCCGTTGAGGATTTCATGTCAACCATTGGCAGACCTGCCGAACAGGCGAGACTGCAAGATGCCGAATTGGTGTTCGTTGGCTATGGCATCGAAGCCCCCGAGTATGGCTGGGATGACTACAAAGACGTCGACCTGACAGGCAAAGTCTTGGTCATGATGAACAACGACCC
>DOPG01000265.1:0-12514 GCA_003513555.1 Rhodopirellula sp.
TGGTTTCTCTGCGGATCACCATCAGGGTACTGACGCATTGGGCACAAAGTGCGAAAAACACCATCACAGAAAGGGCGACGGGGACGGAGTAGACGGGGGTTCCATCGTCATAGGTCGAGGCTTGGAGCGCCCCAACCAGTCCCGCTTCTTCGGCGTCACCGCCCAGGCTGTAGATCGTGCCGAGTGTTGCAATGATCACTTCGCGTGCAGGAAAACTAGCCAAAACACCAACTCCGATTTTCCAATCCCATCCCAGCGGTCGTACGATTGGCTCAATCAGGTGCCCCGTACGACCCAGCAGGCTGTTTTCCAGCAAACGGCTACTCTCTGCGTTCAGGTCAGCGATGAGAGCCTGCCTCGCTTCTGAGGGTTCTTGCAGTGCATCCAACTCAGCTTCCATGCGGTATTGGTTCGTGTGATCACCGGGCCAAAAACCAGCGAACCAAATCAAGATGGAAGCAGCGAAAATCAGAGTGCCTGCTCGGATCACAAACGCTTTACTGGCTGCCCACACACGTGACAGAACGACTTTAGCCGATGGAATCTTGTATTCGGGCAATTCCAGTACGAACGGTGCAACTTCACCCCGCAATAGTGTCTTCTTCAGAATCCATGCGACCGGGATGGCGGCAACTACCCCAACCAGATACATCGACATCAATACCATTGCTGGAAGAGATAGCCAGCCCGCTAAATAAGTAGTACTTGGGATGAATGCTGCAATCAAAAGCAGGTACACAGGTAGTCTTGCGCTGCAACTCATCAATGGAGCCACCATGATGGTTGCAAATCTGTCTCGGCGGTTTTCAATCACCCGGGCCGCCATCACGCCCGGGACTGCACAGGCGAATGAGCTCATCATAGGCAGGAATGATTTACCGCTGAGGCCGAACGTTGTCATGATGCGATCGACAAGAAACGCGGCACGGGCCATGTAGCCACAGTCTTCCAGCAAAGCAAGAAAGAGAAACAACAAAGCGATTTGAGGCAGGAAGATCAGTACTCCGCCCACGCCAGCAATAATCCCATCTGTAATCAGACTGCGCAGCCTGCCTGGTTCCATCACGCTGCAAACAGCATCTGATAGACCAGAAGTTCCTGCGTCAATCAAGTCCATCGGCAAGGCAGCGAAAGTGTAGATCGATTGAAAAATCAAAAACATTGTGAACACGAAACAAACCAAGCCCAGCACGCGGTGAGTTAAGATCGCATCCAAGCGTTCAGTAACTCTGGATGAGGGGCGTGAGTCGTTCTTGAATACGGATTTCAGTTTGGCTTTGGCCCATGCGTAACGGGCATTGCACTCAATATCGATCGGATCGCCGAGGGTTTGCGTGAGCTCTTCGCGAATTGTTTCCAGCGCTTGTGCCGCAGCAGGTCCGAATTTCGAGATCACTTGGGCCTCTGGCTCTCCACCTCGATCCAGGACCATCCGCTCTAAAAGATAGTCATCTGCGACGACTGCATTCCTTTCATTGGCGATTGCATGAAGTGAATCGCGAAAACGCTCGACCGATGTATAGAATTCGGCTGGCAAAATGCGGCTGCGTTCGGGCTGTGCAGCAGGGGCGGTGAGTTGCTGGCCGATCGTTTGTTTTAGCTCATCGATGCCAGTGTGTTTAGCTGCCGAGGTGGCCAACACTGGCACGCCTAGTTGTTCCGACAGACGTTTCACATCAATTTGGATGCCGCGTGACTCAGCAACGTCGATCATGTTCAAGGCGATGACGACCGGCTTGCCTAGTTCAAGCAGTTGACTGACGAGAAACAGGTTACGTTGTAGCAGTAACGCGTTGACAACGCATACGATCAGATTCACACCGCCAGAAGGTGTGATGTTGTCCGTCAGAACTTCCACCGCGACCAGTTCGTCAGGGGAACGAGGCGCCAGTGAGTAGGTGCCAGGCAAATCAACCAGCGTGATCTTGCCTGTTTCAAGTTCACATAGACCGGTTTTCTTCTCGATCGTCACACCGGGATAATTGCCCGTCCGCACATTCATGCCAGCCAAGGCGTTGAATAAGGTGCTCTTTCCTGTATTCGGATTGCCAACCAAGGCGACGCGGGGTTGTGCAGAGACTTCGGCCTCGCCGACGTTGGGAGCAGATGCCATGTTAGTGGGGCTTTGTGGTGGACGCCCGTGTGTTTGGTCCACGGTGTTGGAAGGGGGCCGAGCGGAGCGTCTTGGGGTCGGCGGAGGCCGAATCACGGAGCGATCACTATTAGGGACGGGTCAGCCGATCGGTTCGACGTATACACGGCGAGCTTCGCCGCAGCGCACCGCAATACGGCTCCCGTGCACCGAACACTTTAATGGATCCCCAAGAGGTGCTGGGCGTACGAAATGCACCAGCTCACCGGGAACAAAGCCCATTTCGCGCAAACGTGAAGCGATTCCGTCGGCACCCGCGATGCGGATGATGTTAGCTCGCTGCCCAGGCTTGAGTTGGTCGAGTGTGGTGTCCATCTGTTCCTGCTTAATGAGAACCGATCTCAGTAGGTTTATGATCATTGATTTCCCCTGCCTTGTCAAGGGTTCGGCGTGCCGGATTGGTACATTCATGCTGATAGAGGATTGCACCTATATTTTTGCGGATAGCCGCTTGTCCCTTCTATTATTTGGGGTGATCAGGGAAATAGGGGTTTTGCGCGGGCTTAGAGGGTGCAGATGAGGTTTTGCCCCCGTTTCTACTTCCGAGTGCCTTTGACGAAGTGAGGAATCATAATAGAATGGGAGGAGTCGAGTCTTAGTGCTCGTCCCACATCCCCCGACACGTCGGTCCAGGAGGTGTTCGCCCCAAGGTCACTTGGGCGATCGACCTACCCGCTTTCGCCGGTCAGCGTTGGGGTTCTCCTACTAGAACCTCTTTGCGAGAGTGAACCATGATCATGAACAGCCTGTTTTTGGGCTTTGGCGCACCAGGGCCGCTAGAGCTGGCAATCATCGCCGGCATCATCTTGCTGCTGTTTGGTGGCTCAAAGTTGCCCAGCCTGATGCGCAACCTCGGTCGCAGTACCAACGAATTCAAACGGGGTATGTCCGAGACCGTTGAACAAGAAGACCAGCCAGCTTCCTCTGACGAGTCAAATTAGCGATGTTTGGGCTTGGTCCCTTTGAGATGGTGGTGATCGGTGTGATTGCGGTTCTCCTCTTCGGCAGCAACCTTCCCGAGGTAGCGCGCAAGTTTGGGGGAAGTTATCGCGAATTCCGTAGAGGCCTCAACGACGTGCAGCAGCAATTCAAAACTGCTGAGCGTGAAGCCAAAAACACGTTCCTTGGTGATGATTCCGCGTCTTCGGCCATTAGTGAGGATGCCGAAGACGAACCCTCGGAGCCTGCGGCTCCCAAATTCAAACCACCGTCCTGACTTGAACAGTACCTGTTCGCGGTGCACCCCGTTTCCGCTAGCCGGAGCGGGGGCGATGGTTGGCTGAGGCGAACCGGCCGCCGCGTGGATGCTCTAGCGAACGCTCGCAAAACCCACAAGTTTTGGTTCGTCTCAACCAGCCTTGTGCGCGCTCCGCGTGGCGCTAACGCACTATTTCCACGTGGGTTGGCCTTGTTCCTGCTATTACACAGAGTTGATGCTCGGCGTACATGAGGTTTTCGTTCAGTGGGGATGCTAGCGTAACGCCCACAGTGTGAATTTGTTACGACTGTCTGTCGATTTCATGCGCAGATGAAGGGTTCTGACGTTTGCATGCGATCAGTGGTGTCAGTGCGCGTGGGCCATTGGAAACGAGATCTTCGTTCAATGAGTTTACAAAGCACGTGGTATCAGCGCAGCAAGCAACAGCTAAAACAGCAGCAGGGATTGAAAAACAAATCGAAATTGCCCTTTGCCCGTTCACTGTCCTTGATACGTTCACTCGGCCTGGATGGGTAGCTCGGTCACGGGGTACTCTTTGAGTATCACTTCACCGGTAGGTTCATTGCAACCAAAGGATGCATCACAGGGAGCTGCTGAGCAGCCAGCATTGATAGCCGGTCGGAAGATGTTGCGGGCACTTGAACCGCAGCCAGCAACAACAATTACAATCAGGGGAAGCAGTTTGCGCACGGATTCTCCTCCGTAGATGATGAAACATCCGTGCTCATGAATGTGAGTCCAGCCTTGGAATGATTCTTATCGGTAGGGCTGTGAATAGAATTCTCAAAAAATGCTAGATGAACGATCAGACAAGCCATTTGGATTAAACACTTTATGTTGATGGAGACGGTCGTTCTAAGTGCAGGTATCCTTTTGACTATGTGCTTTGCTTCCTGCACGATCCAATACTAGCCGACCACGTGTCTCGTCCGGTTCTTGTTTAGAATAGGTCTGTTATCCGGTTTGGTGGAGGCGCAGGTTAAGGCGTGCAGCTTGATTTCGAAGTGTTCCGCGACAACAGATAACACCCCTGCGATTTGGACGTTGGGTAAAATTTGCTAAGCAAATGCTTTGCGTGATTGACAGGATGACTGGAGAGAATGGTTGACTGTCGGGTTAATGGCATCGGTCCGGGCTCGTTTCCCGTTCTCTGACCGCTGGGTGTTACTCACTGTGTTTTACAATGATCGGTGATCTTCCGCGTTCCATGGCGCGCAGTAGAGCAGCTTGGATGCCATCTGGCAGGATCGGCGGCCTGATTGAGTTGCATGGTGGTTCTTGCGGAAGTTGAATACTCGTGTTCGAGCATGCTTTTCAGCGCCAGTCGCAGTTGGCAACGTCAACCTGTAACAAACATCCCGTAACGCCAAACGAAGTGTACCGAGACGATCACGACTACGTTCCATGCGATGAAAAAAGAGGTGGTAAACCAGACGGGGTAGCGTCGTGGGCCGAAGCACATATCAAGGAAAAAAAATATGGTCCCAAACGTCATGAATATGGCCACCACAGGAACCTGAAAATAACGGTATGCGATCAAGCTCAGCGTCACCATGATGGTGACTAGCAGCAGTTTTGAGGGAACAACTCCGAGGACAACAGCTGTAGACTTGCGCCCTGCTTTCTCGTCTTCATCGATGTCCATGAGTTGCCCAAACAGGTGACTTTGCATTGCAAAAATTGCTCCAAATACCATCGCGGGTGCATTAAGTTGCGGCAGGTCGCATAGCCAACTGGCCAAAATAAAAATGAGCACGTAACCGACTTGGTTCAACAGGTCGAGGATGGGCAGGCGTTTGAAACCCAGCGTGTTGTAGCAAGTGTTGACAATAACAAGCGCCACGAACCATCCGAGAATCTTGGGGCCTGCGACGCATGTGAAGATGACCAGAAAAGGCACCTGGGTTGCTAAGATGATCCTTGGAAGGTGCTTTCGTAGGGTCGCGTTTGGTATTGCTCCGAACAGCCAGCTGTCTTTTCTGGGATTAACTCTGTCTGTTTCATTGTCGCCCAGATCATTCCAGCCGTAGGTTAGTAGACCGAGCGGGAAACAGACGTAAACAGCGCCCAGCCAGAATGGAACCGATGAAAACATGTCGCGTCCTGCGAAAGGGATCAGGTAAAACCACAGGTGGGTTGGCCAAAAACCCGGTCTTGCGGTTTTGATGACGTCAGCGAGGGTGTATTGCTGCTGCATCGTTGGTTTCTGGCTAAGGTCTGGCTGGTTGCTTCGCAAAGATTTGAAGAGACCGGTGTCAGCTCAGTAGTTCGTTGATCACCTGACCGCCAAATTGGCTGAGTTGTTTGAAACGGCCCGCGTGATAAAAGGTCAAACGATTGTCATCGAGCCCCAGTAAATGCAAGAGTGTGACGTGAACATCTCGTATGTGGTGCGCGCACTCGACCGCTTTTCCGCCAATTTCGTCTGTCGCTCCAATGGTGTGCCCCGGCTTGGTGCCACCACCGGCAAACCACATCGCCATAGCATTGGCGTTGTGATCTCTGCCGTATGCTTTGCCGCCACTTCGTTGCCCATTATCCGGAGTACGACCAAATTCACCGCAGCAAACCACAAGAGTATCCTTCAACAGTCCGCGCTGCTTCAGATCTTTCAGTAGGGCAGCGATCGGCTTGTCCACCGCTTTGATGAGTGAGCCATGAGCGCGATAGATGTAGTCGTGGCTATCCCAATTTCCCGAATAGACTTGCACAAAGCGTACGCCCTTTTCGATCAAACGCCGGGCTAAAAGGCACTTGCGTCCAAAGGTTTCTGTTTTTGGCTGATCGATGCCGTACATCTGCAACGTTGACGCTGACTCAGTATTCAGTTCCAAGACATCGGGGACTTCGCTCTGCATTCTGTACGCGAGTTCGTACGAGTTGAGGCGTGCGTCAAGTTCGCTTCGCCCCGGTCGTGCTGCTAGATGTTCCCGATTCAGGGATGCAAGCAGGTCAAGATTCTTGCGTTGCCGGTCCCGGGTGATACGGGTGGGCGGATTCAGGTCAAGGATTGGGCTTCCAGCGGCCCTTAATGGCGTGCCCTGGTATTCTGCTGGGAAAAATCCATTGCTCCAGTTTGATGCACCCCCCTGCGGGTAGCTGGTGCGGGGTAAGACGACAAATCCAGGCAGGTTTTTGTTCTCGCTGCCGAGTCCATAGGTGACCCATGCGCCAAGTGCAGGATCGCCACCAAAGCGGTTGCCGGTGTTCACATGGTAGCATGCGGTGGGATGGTTGACCGATTCCACATAAGCGCCGCGATAAAAGCATATATCGTCAACGCACGTTTGTAGGTGTTCGAATTCTGTGCTGATATCGGCGCCGCACTTCCCCGCGCGTTTAAACTCGAATGGACTTTTCACGAAGTAACGTTTGCCCGAGGACATGGCACTCTGTTCTTTGCCTGACCGGGTAAATTCCTGCAAGTGGCGATCGTTTAACTCTGGCTTGGGATCAAACGTATCCAGATGAGACGGGCCACCCTCCATCATCAGAAAAATACATCGCTTCGCGCGCGGCGGATGGTGCGTCTTTGATTGCGGGAGTGCCTCTGATTCATCAGCGTTTAGCAGAGACGCGAGGGCAAGCGAGCCTACCCCCGCTCCAAACTGGTACAGTGCCTCTCTGCGCGTGGGAACAGCGAGGGAATGTCTGGTGTTTGAGGTCTGCATGTGCTGTGATCTTGGGAATGCAAAAGGGTGGCGGGCTTCGGAGTTGTGAGTTCTTGGCAGCAGCGGGTAATTGAATCAGTCAAGATACGCGAATTCATTCAGGTTCAGCAGGACAAGACAGACTTGTGCCAGCCCTCGAGTGCGGGCATCGGTTTGGTGTGGTTGGAGATCAGGCACATAGGTTTCGTATGCTGGCATGTGCTCGACGAACTCGTAGGGTTCACCAGTTTTTTCGGCCATCACTGTGCGTACGGTACTGGAAGGATAGTTTGTTGGTTGGTGTTGCAGGTGCTCCTCTGCGATGGTGCATTGTTTCCAGTGATCCAAGCATTTTTGCAACTCCGTGTCGGTTGGGGGCCGGCCCAACGAACGCACAAAAGCACTGCGGATGACAGTCTTGTCTGTTCCTTTCTCAGAAAGCAGGCTGGCGGCAAAGGCTAGTGACCTGTCTTGGATCTCCTCGGCGTTCATCAATGTCAAAGCCTGAGGCGCGACTGTTGAAGTTTGTCGCAGTTCGCACGATTTGTCAGGGCCTGGCTGGTTGAAAAGTTCCATGAATGGATCTCGAAGACCTCTGATCTTTTCCGCGTAAATGGTGCGACGGTTGCGCTGACGCGGAAGTGGGTCCGGTTCATAGACGGATGCCGTGCCACCCATGATTTGCCGTGGTTGCATCGCAACCTCCAAATTGATGTCGGGATGGCAGGGAACGCCGCCCACTGCGGGATTCAACTCGCCACTGGCAACAAGCATGGCGTCTCGAAATTCTTCTGCGGTGAGACGCCGTGGAGGAAAACTCGCCAAGAACCGGTTGTTGGGATCCTTTTCAATCGCAATCGATTGATTTGGATGCCGCGAGGTTCTGCGATATGTCCTGGACGTCAGTAACAAACGGTTCAGTTCTTTCACAGACCAGTTGTGATTGATGAACCAGTGAGCGAGGAAATCGAGCAGTTCCGGGTGCGACGGTTTGTTTCCGGTGCTACCAAGGTTGTTGGGATTTCCCGCAATGCCCTTTCCAAAATGCCAAGCCCAGACACGATTGACCATCACTCTGGCCGTTAATGGGTTGTCGCGTGATGTGATCCAGTTTGCCAATGCCAGACGCCGTGCGCCCTGCTCGGCAGGAAATGCAGTGGGCTGCATTTCTCCAAGATGTTCTGCTGCACTCAGGCCGCCTGGTGTAACCGAGGGGCCCGCAGAGTAGGCATCGCCACCTAATAAGATGGTGTCAGTTTCTAGGGTTCCGATTTTCCATGGTGTGGCGGGCACGCGTATGCGTGAGTTGACCGATTTTCTTTCAATTGTGTTACCGGTGTAAACGGTAAGAGCAATTGGCTGTGTCTTGTCGCGCTCAAGGTTATGTCGCGCGATGTTCTTCTTGATCCGCGCAAGAGAGTTTTCATCGCCCGGGTCGAGACCGTTGTTGCCGACTTGCGCTTCTCCCGTTTCGGCCTGCTTCCGTTCGGAGATTTTATTCTGCAATTTATCTCGCTGTTTCGCATATGCCGCGATTTTGTTGTTGAGCCAGTCGGTGTTGGCCGCGAAGCCGGATTGATTCTCGGAGGGGAGAAACGGCGTGTCCTTTTCTGCAAATTGAGTGGTTGAGAAAACTGCCATCATGCGGTAGTAATCTCGTGTTGGTATCGGATCAAACTTGTGGTCATGGCATTTGGCGCATTGAAGCGCATGACCAAGGAAGGTTTGTCCAACCGAGTCGGTCACATCATCGAGCCACTGCTGACGCGTGATTCGGAATACACTCATGCCGGTCTGTTCCCATGGACCCATTCTCAGAAATCCGGTGGCGATCCGATGGTCGATTGAGTTCGGGTTCAACTCGTCGCCCGCGATCTGCTCCCGCACAAACGCGGAGTAAGGTTTGTCCTGATTGAAAGATCGGATTACATAATCTCGGTAACGCCATGCGTTGGGACGTGAGTAGTCATTTGCGAAACCTGCAGTGTCGGCGTATCGCGCGACATCGAGCCAATGCTGGGCAAATTTTTCTCCGTATTGTGGCAAGCTCATCAATTCTGTCACCAACGTTTCGACCGCCACATCAGGGTTCACCTGATACGCGGTTGCGAAATTGCTGGTGTTTGGCCAGGTAGGTTGCGACGCCGGTGGCAAGCCCGTCAAATTAAACGCCAATCGTCTGGCTAACTCGCGGGCCGGCGCAGGAGGCGCAGCGGGAATTTCAAGCTGGCGAAGTTTCCGGTCGATAAACCAGTCAACCGGATGAACGTCAGCAGGCGGTTCAACGACCTTGAGTGGTTTGTAAGCCCATAGCCCAGAGGTGTCGTACCTCCGGTTGCTCCAATCCTCGGTCAGGCCACCAGAAGTCTGGACCGTTTTACCCTTGGCATATTCCTTCTGTATTTGCAGAACCACATCCTCGCTTGGCCACGGAGCTCCCAGGTCGATCCATTCGCGAATCCAATTGGATTCCTCGCTGGTCAAGCGTTCTGACTCTTTCGGGGGCATTTCGTAGCCTTCTTCCTTTCGCGTTGTTACCACGTACAGGAAACTATCGCGACCTGATTCAGGGATCAGTACCTCCTCTCCGAATGAATCTCCCCCACTGAGCATTGCGGCGCGAGTACGCATGTCAAAGTTGCCGCCTAACTCGTCCGGATCAGCGCCATGGCAGGCGACGCACTTGTCGAGGAAGACGCGTTTCAGGTGCAACGCGAAAAGTTTCTCGCCTTCTGTAAAGTTTTCGCCTTTAGCGTGAAGGGGGGTGTTGAGCGGTGAGGAGAGAACCGCGGTACTCAGGACAAGGATTCGAATGAAGAGGGTTGCCGCTAGGTGTGTACTACATTTCGGCACGTGAGTCACTGAGAAAAACCTGTGTTTTGGTGGCGTAATTGGGGCCCTCACGATGATACCACAATATGTTGCTGACTTGAAGATTGAACACGCTTTGACGGTGTAGACCCTGGGGTGTCGGCGGAGAAGTAATGGTTGTTCTGCCGGCCTCGAATCCTCGAACTCTTTAGTTGGAAGCGTGTTGGTTCGTTGTTGCATTTAGCGTCTGTTTGGAGGTGACGTTTCAGCGGTTGGCACAAGCCGCGCGCCGTCCAGGATGACATAGCCATTGGTGTCCGCGTTATCAATCACAACGTTAACAACACCAGGCTTAAGTTTGAACGTTCCGAGTGTCCCAAACGGAGCTTCATTGGGTGGTTCTCGCTGGTTGACCAGAATCTTCTGAACGCTGCCTCCTGTGTGCAAGGTGACGGGAACATTGGTTGCTCGATTGGAGTGGGCGGTCCAAGCGAGTTGCAAGTGGTAGTTACCGGGTTGGGTAACTTTGAAGGAATACTTGGCGGTTTGGCTTCCCTTCCCAGCGTTGCTGTCGTGACGGTAATGAGAGCCTAGAAATGGCCCGTTTGACTGGCTCACGGAATCGAAGCCGTCCCGCTCAGACTGGTTGTCATCGATCACCATACCGGCAAAGGATTTGAGTTTTCTGCTCAACGGTGACACGTTCACGGCCTTTGTCCACGTGAGAACTTGATCGTCTTGCAGGAGTTGCTT
The DNA here is from genome assembly GCA_003513555.1 of Rhodopirellula sp. Lineage (GTDB taxonomy): Bacteria > Planctomycetota > Planctomycetia > Pirellulales > Pirellulaceae > Rubripirellula. The sequence goes on from DOPG01000265.1 coordinate 10,586, forward strand.
TCTAAGTTTTGCGTAGTCAATTTTCTGAACAGAGGTGTTGTCACGGATTGCGTGAACCGCTGCGGTGGCTGACGTCTGTCCCAGCACCATATAGACCGGTTCCATGCGAATCGAGCCGAATGCAATGTGGGAGGCACTTAAACAGACCGGTACCAGAAGATTGGTGCACTCAGCTTCTTTGGGTGTCAGTGAACCGTACTCAATACCGTAAGGCGAGAAGCCTCCGACCTGCACGTCTCCCTCATTTTGAACATGGCCGTTTTGATCGACATAGCGTTGGACATGATGGGAGTCCATGGTATAGGCTGCGAGTCCGACAGTTCTGTCGGCTATGACATCGCCCTGACAGTGCTTTTGTGTCATTACCTTTGCGCCAATCATTCGACGTGCTTCTCGAACGTACAATTGGCGTTGCCATCCATCAGGCTGTGAGAACTCATCCCGGCATGGGCCCCACTTTGAGACCTGCTGTCTCATGGATGATGGAACGCGTGGATGGTTGGCAAGTGTCCATAGCAAACCCTTTTGATAGGAAAGGTGGTCTGCAATGATTTGCTCACGCTGTTCATACGTAGCTTCAGGGTACTGATAGCTCTGGCCGATGAAATCTGTTGACACGCCTCGGTTGTTGTTGATGTCCGTCTTACGATTGGGCATCAGCGAAAACGACCACGGTAGTACACGCGCGCCGGCTTCGAAGTTCCGGAGCAGGAGTTCATAGTCGTTTTCGTCGTAATCCGCGGGTTTTAGGATTTGCATGCGGTTGGAAGGGTGGTCGGTCAAGCACATGCGAAAACAGAATGCCTGTACCCGGTGGTCGCCGCTCTGTTCGGAGCCCGGTCCTTTGGGGTCGATGCCGGGCAGCAGACCGCTATTGGGATCGCCGGGGACTCGGTAGGGATCCACGCCGGAGTGCAGTTGATGATGCAGTGCTCGCTTTGTCTGGACTCCGTTGAGTGACTCGTCGTAGGTTTGGGAACTTTCCCGGCCAACCATGTATGATACGCCCGCTCCGGCTAATAGGTCTCCCTCATAGGTAGCATCGATGAAACAGCGGCCGCGATACTCTTTGTGGTCTTTGGTGATGAGGGTCGCGATCTTTGCCCCTCGCATGACAACGCCTTTGATACGGTTTGTTCCGTCGGCGAGCGGCGTGCGATCGAGTCGCGCGTTTCGAATCACCACGATTTCATGTTCGTCGACCAGATCCTGCATGATCTTCAGTGCCGCGGATGGCTCGAATGTCCACATGGTGTCTTCCCCTGCAGTGGTGCGACTTTGCCCTCCGCTTCGATAGGACGCTTTCGTCTCCCAATTCCAGTTGGCGTCTTCAGCGTAATGTTTACGTACTCGTTGATAGAACTCTCGCGAGATGCCGCCGATCGCGGCCTTGTTTCCGATGTCGGTTTGCCCGAGTCCGGTCGTGGTTAAGCCTCCGATGCGCGAGGAAGGTTCGAGCACGATCACGGTTGCTCCCATGCGTTTGGCTTGAACGGCGGCCACGATCCCGGCTGATGTCCCGCCGTAAATGACGAGATCGTAGATGTGTGGTTGTGCAGATCTACATGCGGAGGGGAACAGGGTTGCGCTCAAGATCGCAGCCAGAAACACTTGTGGTTTTAGCATCGTCACAGCCTGTTGTTGGGCCAAGGATGAAAGCGTGGGGAAGCAGGCAAGCGTGTTGTTGCACGTCCTTGCCTGGCGTGGTCGAACTTGTAAGGTGCCAGTGAGCGCTGAGTTTCCCGTGACTACCTGTTGGCTAAAGATTCGAAAGATTATCTGGGATTAAGAATGGGGCTTAAATGTTTCCGATTTCCGCAGGTAAAATAGGGAAACCAGTGTCTTGTTACCTCTGAATTATACGGCTCGAAGGTTGTCGGGGGGATGGTGATTGCGTGATCGCCGTTGGGGGGGCAACGATCGATTGAA
>DOPG01000265.1:12712-13019 GCA_003513555.1 Rhodopirellula sp.
GCGTGATCGCCGTGGGGGGGCAACGATCGATTGAATGTGGGCGGAAAACGTTGTAGGAGCAAGGGCGTCCGGGATGCCCGTCCAATAGGTTGGCGGAAGTGGTTGTGAGATGCTGATCAATCCGGTTGACAAAGGAACTGAGTTCAAATCAGCGCGGGGAAACGGGGGTTGGTGAAATGTGTGCTGTTTCTGCGAAAAGATTTTTCTATTGTGAGACCGAGGAGCGTCATTCCTGCCTGAAATGACCTTTGGTTTTATTGGAAATAGCAGGCCGCAGAGGGCGTTGCTATTGAAGATTGACGCACCT
>DOPG01000181.1 GCA_003513555.1 Rhodopirellula sp.
TTCTAGTTCCATTACCTAGAACGATAGCACGGCGAGGCAAACGATGACAGTCGCGCCGATCTCGTTCGTAGGCAAACAGCAACCTTGGGCCGTGGGGACACGTATTGAATGGGGCCCATCGCGGCATCAGGCGATGGCATTGATACATGGAAACCGCGTCTCTGGATTTCATCGGTATGCGTTTCAACTACAGCAGTTGAAATCGGGGAGCGTGATTTCTGGCAATCAAGTGATGGTTGCCAACCGCGGCGACGCGGTATTAAGCGGCGATGTGGGTAGGGGGGCGACCGATAACATATTGGTGGAAAGCAACACGCTGGTCCCTGCGAAAACAACTGCGACCGAAGAGAGATTGACTGACTAGAAAGGGATTTGATGGCGAAAGCCATCTGGTAAGGTGAACATTGTTGCACGGTCGAAACGTTCGCCGAAAAATATCCAGCGCAGTGTTATTGCGCGAACAACCATTTCCACGTGTCCGGATTGCTATAAGCCTTTTCCCAGGCGGCCACGTGGCCAGCACCTTGGTAGACGGTGAATTTGCAATTTTGATTGCCGGCTGCCCTCAGTGTTTGCACCAACTGTTGGGTTTCAATCAGGGGAACAGACTTGTCGTGGCTGCCGTGGAAGGTCCAGATCGGCGTCGAGGTGACTTTGCGTATCCCATCGGGCAAAAACTCATTGGTGATACCTCTTTTTCTTCCTGGACGGTTAGCCGGTAAGTTGAAGGGGTTTCCGCCCCCGCAGATTGGAATCGCTGCTGTGAAGTACTCGGGGTATCTTGAGAGAAAACTCCAGATGCCATAGCCTCCCATGCTAAGGCCCGTCACGTACACGCGAGTTGGATTAATGTCATCTCGCTCCGCAATGAATTCGTCGACCAGTACTTTGAGCGTCTCGATGCGCCACCAACTGTCTCGAGGGCATTGAGGCGAGATCACAACACAGCGTTTCAATTCGTCATACTGTTGGATCAGCTTGGGTGGACCGTGCTTTTTGACCTTCGATAGGTTGTCTCCACATTCGCCATAACCGTGCAAAAAAAGTAGCAGAGGCCAGCCGCCTGTGGGGGGGTCAGTAGCGGGCTTCTGAATCAGGTAATTAAGTTGTTGATCACCAACTCTGCGGGACATGCGCTGTGATGTCTCGGATGTTTTGATCGAACTTTGTTGTCCGCTTTCGTGGGCGTGTCCTGATTTGGAAATCGCAAACGTAAATAGGAAAACAATCAAAAAAGGTGGGATATGAGACATCGGTGTTGCGGGATGTTTTGGCAGTCTTGAGCGAGCAAGTTGGTAAGTATCAGTCGTCGTAAGTCTTAGTGGTTTTGACCACGGATTCAATGTCGCCATTTTCTACGCGACTACGGATCACGTCTCCAGGTTTGACTTGGCCGGGATTTTGGATGGTATTGTCATCAGAATCCAGAGTGACGCTGTATCCTCGAGCTAGCACATTCAAGGGCGACAACGCCGAGAGTGTCGCAGCTGCTTTAGCGAGCTTAGCTTGATTCAGTTGCATACGAGTGACCATTGCTTTCCTGCCTCTGGCGTCCAATTCATCAAGCTTGCGAAACCTGCGTTGGACAAGGTCATGAGGGCGTTTGAGAATGGAGCGTGTTTGCAATGCATCGAGGCGATTTTGTCTGGTGGTAATGGCGTTGCGGGCAGTTCTGTCCAGTCGCGCTCGCATGTCGGTCAGGCTGCGCACAACCAAATCGCGGTCGGGTAAGGCGCGGGTTGCCCCGTCGGTTGGGGTTAAAGCGCGTACATCTGCGGCAAGGTCACAGAGCGTGATGTCCACTTCGTGCCCCACGGCAGAGACGGTCGGAATTTTGCACTGGGCGATAGCACGAACCACTGTCTCCTCATTAAAGCACCACAAATCCTCCAAGCTGCCGCCACCCCGAGTCACGACTAACGTGTTTAGTGGGGGCTTGATCTTTTGGGCGGTTTGGATCGCCTTGGCAATGGAATTCGACGCACCTTGCCCTTGAACTAACGTTGGTATGATCAGGATCTCGACACCAGGCCATCGCTGTGCAGCCGCTTTCAGAAAATCGCGGATCGCCGCGCCGCTGGGGCTGGTGACTACACCTAGACGCTTTGGGAAACGTGGCAACGGACGCTTGCGTTCTGCAGCAAAAAGGCCCTCTGCGTTGAGCTTTTGCTTAAGCTCCAGGAAGGCTTGTTGGAGTGGTCCCAGTCCCTGGGTCTGCACTTTGCGCACGACAAGTGAGTAGGTTCCCCGAGCGGCGTAGACTTCCACATCTCCAAAGCAAAGGACCGATTGGCCCTCCTTCAGTTGTGTCGTCATCCGCGCAGCAGTGCTACGCCAGATCACCCCCCGGATCTGTGAGTGTTCATCTTTCAAAGTGAAGTAGATGTGTCCGCTGCGGGGGCGGGTGAGATCTGAAATCTCTCCTTCAACGCAAATGGAGGGGAAAGTGCCTTCAAGGATCGCTTTGACATGGCCTGTCAATTCGCTGACTGAGACGGGCTTGGGGGGGGCAGTACTCAAAGCTTGGGCTTTCAAACAGTAGGTGGCTGGAATGGATGGGGCATTGCCGAGAGAGGTTCAGGCGTTTTTCTGAGCGAGACGCTCAAATCACGTCGTGTCTCGTTCTTCTTGGCCGCGAAACCCCGAGGCTTTAACGGTCATTTGTCATTTTTTAGCACTCCCATGTCCCACTGAATATCTCGGTGGCTGGGCCTGTCATCATGACCTCGTTATTCGATTCGTCCCATTCGAGGATAAGGTCGCCTCCGAGTAAGTGATTGGTGATTCGGCGTTCGGTTCGGTTCGTCAATACACCGGCCACGCAAACAGCCGATGCACCGGTGCCGCAGGCCCAGGTTTCTCCCGAGCCACGTTCCCAAGTTCTCTGGCGAACCTCGGTGTTTGAAATGACTTCCACAAACTCGATGTTGGTCCGGTTCGGGAAGCGTGGGTCGCACTCAATCTGAGGTCCAACTTGGAGAACCAATTCATCGGTGGCTTGTTCCACGAAAACGATGCAATGAGGATTCCCCATCGATACACAGGTTGCCTGGAACGGCTGCCCCCCGAACTCGACATCCAGGTCAATCACATGTCCCGCGTTCTGGAGGGTGGTGGGGATTCGCTGAGCCTCGAGTTCAGGACTTCCCATATTAACGGTCACCTGGGCGACCTTTTGATCCGGGCCCAAATGCAGTTTGATCCCCAGCTTACCAGCCCCTGTTTCAATGGTGAGCGAAGGCTTTTGTGCAATGCCATGGTCATGCACGTATTTTGCAACGCAGCGAATGCCATTTCCACACATCTCGGACTCGCTGCCATCAGCATTGAACATTTGCATTCTTGCATCTGCTACTTCGCTGGGGTGAATCAGGATCAACCCGTCTGCCCCAACCCCAAAGCGGCGATGGGAGATGTTGCGTGCTAACCCTGGAAGGTCGGTGGGCGGTGTTTCGGTGAAGCAATCAACGTAAACGTAGTCGTTACCTGCACCGTGCATTTTGGTGAATTTCATGATCCTATCCTACCTTGATTCGTGTCGGGGTGGAACCAAACGAAAATCCGCAATTCACTGGAAGTTTCAAGTTGAGGCAGGTAGGTGTGGCTGGGGATAAGATCGTAACTCCACAGGTCTGTTTTTTGCATATTCGGTGAGGCAACGCCGTGTTTCTCTGAAGTGTTCGAATAGGCGATGAACTGGATCAGCATGTCTCGTTCGATGTTGTGATATCGGCAAAGCAGATCGTGGATTCACTGAACGGAACGCGGTTTCTGGTTTTCACGATGCGTCACGTGGGTTTAACATGATCAGCAATCTGGGCATCAGACTGTTTTCAATTGGCAGCTGAATAACACCAGAGTGTGTTGGGGGCCGAGGTCGAGGTGGCTGGCCGGCGATGTTCTCTTCACGAGCCCTAAAATCGCATTTTCAGCCATACACGGATGCGACAGCCACTTCCCTGTCAGTGGGATGTACTCTACTGTTTGTCATTCGCGTGAAAGAGGTTCTTCCGTTTTCCACTGTTGAGCGCACCGCAGGTATCCATGGTTGACTTGAAGCAATTTGTCCGTGATGTACCGGATTATCCGAAGCCGGGGATCCTGTTTCGTGACATAACACCTTTGTTAGCAGATGCGGTCGCATTGGAGGCGGCGACTTGCGCTTTGGCTGAGTTGTTTGCGGGCGAAGAGATTGACGTGATCGCTGCGGCAGAAGCCCGCGGTTTCATTTTTGCCGCTCCATTGGCACTGAGATTGGGGGTCGGGTTTGTGCCGATTCGGAAGCCAGGGAAACTGCCGTATGAAGCGCATCGCTATGCTTATGACCTCGAGTACGGAAGTGATGAACTGCAGATCCATGTAGATGGAGTTCAAAAAGGGCAACGTGTCCTCTTGGTTGATGATCTACTTGCCACCGGTGGAACGATGGAAGCATGTTGTCGACTTTTGGAGAAGGCGGGAGCCGAGATCGTTGGCTGTGCATTTCTGATTCACCTGGTTGACTTGGCTGGCGAACGCAAGATGCTACCCCACCGTTGTCGATCGGTGTTGAGTTACTGTGGCGATTGAGACAAGGTGCAGGTGTCAGAGGCCATGATGTTCCCGGGCATTACGTTGTTCAATGACAATGTGGCTTATAACCGCTGTTGAAAGCTGCAATCCCGAGACGCGTTAATAGCTGGCTGTTTTCATGGTACCCGCGTAGTGAGTTCGCATGAGGCAGTTGGATGAGGTGGAAACTGTCGTTCTATCTAACGCAAGCTGTCACGACCTAACGCAAGCCGCCACGACAGGCGGGTAGGACGCCTCCCGTGATGCCGCGGTCGTGGCTTGAGGTGTGGGTTGGGATACCTTTGAATCCAGTTATGCAGCGAAACGTTTCCCACAGCGGTAACAGTACTCTGCATCCTCGCGTTGCCCGTTTGCATTACATTGCTCGCAAGGCGGCGCTTGCCCATTTGCTCGTTGATGCTGTTGGATGAATTCAGCACTGACGAAAGTTGACGGCACAATGATCAAGCTGTAACCGAGTAAAATCAACAACGCTGAGATTACCTTGCCAACTGCCGTCTTCGGAACGACGTCGCCGTAGCCAACTGTGGTCATTGTCACGATTGCCCAGTACATCGCTTGGGGGATCGAGGTGAACTGGCTTTCCGGTCGATTGGCTACTTCGCGGATCGAAGTGACGGCATCGAGTTGCTGTTGGAATTGTGCTTTTGGATCGTTGGAACTAGCGTTGTCAACTTTGTCCTGAAGTTTGTCTACCAATTCATTAAGGTTGACCGCCGCTACCATTTTAAAGATTGCATCAGGGCCGGTGTCAGCCAGAAACGCGTTGTCATTGTATTGATCTTGGGCCGCCAAGTATTCGCTGGGTGTCAACAACGTATTGGGCGTCAGCTGTGTCGTACCACTATCGAGGACGACGTATTGATCTTGATCTATTATTTTTTCGATCGAACTTGGATCGATGTCCAATACAAGTGCCAGGTCGTTGACCGGTTCGTCAACGATACCTTGCGAGTACGTTTCGATGTGATACATCAAAGTGCCACTAATCGTCACGGCTACGAGAACGACTGCGACGAACACGATGATTTTGTCGCGAACTTTCCAGATCGCGGCGGCAAGTTCGTCAGCCTCGTTCATCATCCGCCATAGCTTCAGTACGCGGAATACACGCAGTAAACGGATGCTTCGGATGATAACGAAGGAACGGGATGAAGTGCCAATGAAGTAAGTCACGTAGGAGGGCATGATGCTGAGTAGGTCAATGAGCCCCCAGAAGCTGAAAACGTATCTGAGTGGTCTTCGTACGCAGTACAGACGCAATGCGTATTCAATGGTGAAGAGAATTGTCAAAATCCACTCGGTTATGTTGAATGTCTGCAGTAGCTGTGGACGTTGACTAACGCCTGGCACGGTCTGCAATGACTCCACCGTGATGCTGGCGAGAATCGCGATGAGTAGACCGATGTCAAAGCCGCGCCCCGCGGGTGTTTCTGCCTCAAAGATGATGTCGTAAAGACCGCTACGGATGGTGCTTCCCTCGGGGCGCAGACTTTCGCGGCGGCGTTGGGTTCGGTCTTGATTCGATGACATCGGTTGGAGTCGTTGGTTTGCGAAGCGAAAGGGCGAGCAGGGTTACCTAATGAAAAACAGAGGCCTCAAGCTCAGCGTTTGAGGGAAGGATGATCCATAACATCGGAGGTGAAAGCCGCAGCACGTTGAGCCATCACCGCGGTTTTTATCGGCATGATTTGAGTTCACCCAAGGCAAAAAAAATAACAGGTTTCCCCTTAGAAGTGCAAACGATACTTCATTCGCGTTCAAGAATCATCTCTAAACCGGCACTCCTAAGTGATACTTCTTCCCGACTCGCCACAAAGTTGGGTGAGGTGGGCGAGTCGCGATCGAGACGCCGTGACGGACTGGTTTGCTTGAATTCATGCGTGCACGTTGCCCGTTGGCGCTAAGCGGCAGGAACCGACTGTCAGTTTTTTTGAAGATCAATCGCCGGCAGATTCATGAGCATCGAGCGACCCGCAGTGTGTCGTTCGTGACGGAGCAAGTGCGTCACGCTGAGAAAAGGTCCTGCATGGCGTGAACGCACACACTTGAAAATGCCAGTGTTGGGGAATCGTAGGGGCGACTCACATGGCGTTGAGTTTGGTTATTGCTGGCCACGCTTGAACGCGTGGCATACAACGCGAGGGTTGAGCCCGCCGTGTATTCGCAGGCTGCGGCTTAAATCGACCGCAGAAACAGGATTAGCTCATTGTTGGTACGCCTGGGCTTGCTGCTTTTTCTTTTTCTCTTGGAAAATGATGAGTATTTTCTGCACAACGGCCTCGAACGTCAGGCCGTCGCTATGAATGATGACTGCGTCCTCCGCCGGACGAAGTGCACCCTGGGGGCGTTGCCGATCTTCTGCATCTCGGCGGTTTTGCGCTTCAAGAATCTGTTCCACGGGAATGGGACGCCCTAGTTCAGCGAGTTGTTGGTGACGCCTCTGGGCTCTTTCAGCAGGTGATGCGGTGAGGAAAATTTTGCAGCCAGCATTGGGGAATACGTCGGTCCCCTGATCCCGGCCCTCAGTAACAATGTTCTGAGTCTGCGCAATGCGGCGCTGCTGTTCGGATAATGCTTCCCGAATCTCTTTAACGTCGGCAACGTATTTGATTGAATCGGTGACGACTGGGGAGCGTATTTCCTGGGTCACGTCGCCATCGTTGAGTAGAATCCGGTCGTTGTGCCAGTCGATGGTGGAGTTTCGTGCGTAGGAAATCAACTGTTCCTTGTCATCGAAGTCAATCTGCTTGCGGATGGCTCCCAAGGTGATCGCCCGATACATGGCGCCCGTGTCCAGAAAGTGGAAGCCAAGGGTGTCCGCAAGTTGGCGTGCGATCGTACTTTTTCCGGCACCCGCCGGTCCATCAATGGTCACAATCATGTGGTTGGCTTAGATCGAGAAGAATCCTGCATCAATTCGTCGATGTTCTTTGACAGGTCCCGCAAGGCCAGGTCAATCGACTCCCGTGAAGCAGGAGCATCCACAATCTTTGTGGTGGGATCAAGATGGGAGGAGTGATTTTCCGTTGAAGTGGATGTGGTGCGGAATCGTTTGACATAAAACTGATTCGTCAGAAAAGTGAGCGTTGTCTTGATCTCAGACATTTGTTGGTGGGTACCGGTTGCAAACACGCGTTCATCAAACTCAGTCAGCACTTCTGCCGGGGTTTGCGACGCCTCACGCGTGACGTCAATACGTAACAATTGGTCAAGGGTACGAGCGTAAAAGTCAATTGACGGACGCATGATCTTCCGTTCCCGCTTATTTTGCATCCGACGTTTGATCCATTTGGGCACAGGGACCCGGAATAAAACCACAGCGAATAACGTAAGCATGAATCCGAGGATCGCAGCTGGCACGGAAAAAACACTGGCACCGCCGCCGTCCTGTGACAATAAAGATCCATTGCGTACCGTTTGCACCGTTGTGCTCAGCCAAGCCACGAATCTATCATAGGAAGTGTTCATCGGTGTGATGCCACGGCCTATCAAGGAGGTTTCCTGTCGAGTTCGATCCATGTCAACGACGTAGTCGTCCCAGACATTTTGCGCAACGTCGAGCACCTGCGTGACCCGACTGGTTGGTTTGGTGCTCGCGCTGGACGCTGGTGTCGGATCGAGCCGAAGCCAGTATTGCTTTGAATCTGGTTGTCCGAAGATGTTGCGATTCGGATCCAGTTGGTCACGGTCAATCAGCGCCTCGACCCACGCATGGGCATGTAATTGTCGGGCGACATATTCGTCAGAAATGTCGTTGTACTCGTCTGTTTTATATCCGACAACAATTCGAGCGGGTATTCCCTGACTGCGGAGCATCATGACCAAAGCGGCTGCAAAATACTGGCAATGCCCTCGCTTATCCACCGATAGAAACTGCTCGAGCGGATCAAGTCCCGGAACGGATTTCGCAGTGAGGTCAAGCGTATAGGCAAAATCGGATGACAAGGCCAAGTAACGCTCGAGCGATTTGGCGATCGCGTAATCGGTGAGCTCTGGATTTTTGTCCCGGTCGCTATACGGCTTGGAAAGTAAGGCGGCGGTGGGAATCGCATCAATGTCGTAATCGAGCAAGATCGACTCGTAGTTCTCTACTTGACTTTCCGTCAGGGCAGATTGCTCGGAGGTACTGCTGAGTCGCCTGGGCAGGAAGGCTGAGTCGCCGATCGCGAACCGAGCAATTAAATCGGATTGGAGACCATCTTTGAAGGCATTGCTGGCAAACTCGTAATTGATTCGGGGATACTGCTTGAGGAGGGCTTCGTTTTTACGAACTAAAGTCCAGCGATCGGGTAGATGTGCAACTCTTTTATTGAATTCCACTCGGTGGTAGGGCGCAGGAGCGAATAATGATGGGGAACGCATATCACTGCACGTCACATCAAACTCAGTGACATCGTAGAAGTTTGTATCGGATGCCCTTGTAGGATTCCACTCCGAGGGCAGTGGTTGCCCACCGGCCAAACGGCCCATCGGCACGGATTTCCAGTAGGCTGAGTTTACTCCTCGTCGAGTTGGCAGAACGTCGTAACGTTCCAGCACCTTCCCGCGAAGGTACAAATCTCCGACGATTGCGTACGGTGCGCCTGTCTTGGTGTCGGTGACCTTGGTTCTTACTGCGATGGAGGGATTCTGTTGCATTTTCCCAATTTGCTTCAGATTCACTTGGTCGTTGAAGCCAACCAGTGCGTTTCCTCTACTTGGCTCGCGAGAGGCATTGGTCGTTCGCGGTAAGAGGTAGAAAAAGACGGCTGCCAACAGCATTACCGATGGGCCAACACTGAGAAGGGCAACTGCGGGCAAGCGTCCTGCAGATGATGCCAGGGAGATCGCGGCGTCATGCGAGGTTACCGTGATACTGTTGTTCGTTACTGACAACTTGTGACCCTTCTGCGTCGAAGGCTCAGTGCTCGTATCTTCAAGTCGGCTGAGCCCTTCCGAGGCAGAGACCACCGCTAGAAGAGAAAGTGCGAACGCAGCTATCAGGCAAAGGGGAACCATCAATATCCCGAACCCAATAGTGTTTCCAAACACTGCTGCAACCACAAGGTCCAGAAGACAGAAGACGCCGAGTTGCTCAAAGATGCGTCGGTTCTTTTTTTGCAACATCAAAATTGCCTGAACCAAAACCAGCAATTCGGCAACAGCGGTCAAAGTGCTATCCGAATTGGTGGGCATACCGCTGTCTGCCGCGCCAAGCGGCAGCAAAATATCGGCAGTACAGTAAACCGCCGTTACCGCCATCGCTGCATATGCGATGATTGGCGGTAGCGAAAAAATCCGGAGCCAGTCGACAAACACGTACCCAAACATTGCGAAAAAGATCGCGATGATAGGAGTCGCGTGATGGTCACTGGAAAGGACGAGTACTAAGCCACCCAGGGCGGTCAAAAGTGCAAAGTACAGCTTCAGACGCTCGTAGATTTTGTGACTGACGTTCTGGGGGGGCACCGGTGGTGAGGCTGGTGTGGAACTCATGAGTGACGATCCTCTGCCGGGGCCGCGGACGGATTGCGGGTCGCTGGTAAAGCGTGCGAATCAGGTTCAGATCGTGGCGTGACTTGGTCATCCCTCGTACCTTCAGGCTCGCTAGGTGTCTGATCAGACTGATTCTGCGTGGCAAGGGCGGTCGAGTTGAGTGTTTCTTTACGTGGTGAAGCTACCCACTGATCGATTTCACGACTGCTGACATTGATCCAACGAAAATTACCGGTTCGCGTCCATGGCGTGAAAGATCTCGCTAATCCAGCGTTTTCTGCGCTGGCCTGTTCCAATGAACGTGGGCTGATGACCAGAAGATCCTGCCCACGACTGACGATTTGGGTCGCCTTCGCAATGGCTGCTGAGATGTCTGGCCGTGGCGTGTGTTCTAGCTCGGAGAGTAATTCCAGCATGCGACGTTTCCCGGCGGTGGACCCTCCGCCAATCACTGCCGTGGACTCGGTGCCGGCACACGCAAGCATCATTTGATTGGAAGGTGATGAGGACAGATGAGTCAACACGGTTGCCGCGAGACTGATCGCCAACTCGACGTTCTCGTCAGCTTCCGAGTCCTCGCAAAACGCATCGACCACGATGCAGGTATCGAATCGTCGCTGCTGTTCAAATTGACGGACTGCTGGTTCACCCAATCGAGCGGTGGTCCGCCAGTGGATCCATTTGCGACTATCGCCAGTCTGCCATTCTCGCAGACCAAAAAATTCGCCTTCGACCGAACCGCTCTGGCGGGCGGTCGTTGTTTCACCTCCGCTGCGGCTTGCCAGCCGCGTTTACCAACGCCTCCGTAGTGTTAAAAGAGACGGAAAGACATGCAGTTCAGCTGTGGCCTCACTGTACTGACGGGAACTGAACAACGAAAACGGAAAGGTGGTCATCAACGCGATTGGTCCGAAGCGATACCGGCCACGCTTCGTGAATAGGCAATCGCAGTAACTGATCAGGGTTTGCTCGGGATTTAGTCGTCCCACGCCGCTGATGGCTACACTCTTGGCGTTGCCTGAGAGTGATTTGATTTCGTCTTCTACACGTAAGGTCCATATTGCAATCAATCGGCTGACGTTTGTGAAGCGATAACGCACTCGAAATGGTTGGCCCGCGAACGCTTCACGCGGGAAGCGACGCCGAATGCCTACGCACTCTGCGGATTTGCGAGACCAACGCCACTGCATCACCAATGCACCAAAAATCAGGCCGGCAAGGATCAAGAGCAGATTTGAAGTGCGATACGCACCCCCGAACATCGCGAATGCACCAACGAACAGGAAGTGGAACCCCAGTTTCGTGAGGCGATGTTTCCTTTGCGTGTCGCTCTGGGGTGTCGCGGGCAAACACTTCTCCCTAGATGTTCAAGCGGTGGTGGGGGGATCTAACATTGAGTAGACATGGACCGGATTTGATCGCTGCGGGCTAGATTGGAACCGGGATTTGTTGGATGACGTCCGATAACTCCGACTCGACTTCGCTTCGGTTTGCACCCTGGAAAATGCCCCGAGGAAGAACACGGTGCGCGAGGCAAGGAATCGAAAGCAATTTCACGTCATCGGGGATGACGTAATCGCGACCCTCAGTGATCGCACGTGCCTGGCAGCCACGATAAAAACTAAGAGCTCCGCGAGTACTCACACCAACCTCCAAACCTTCATGTTGCCGTGTGGCTTCGACTATATTCAAGAGGTAGTCAACCAACGTGTCATCAAAGTTTACTTCGCGTGCCGTTTGCTGAGCCGCCAGTAGTGCGTCAGTGCTGACCACAGGCTTCAGTTGGTCAACAGGTTCTCCGTCACGGTGCGTTTGCAGAACGGTCCGCTCGATCTCCCGTTTGGGGTATCCAATCGACGTTCGCAGCAGAAAACGATCCAGTTGGCTTTCAGGCAGCGTGTACGT
>DOPG01000042.1 GCA_003513555.1 Rhodopirellula sp.
TTTTTGCTTCCACTCGGGGAGCATTCAAATGGCACCGGGCGGGTTTGATCCACAGTTGGCCGAACGTTGCGCAAAACACGTTTTACAGTCAGGTTGCGGTCTACGTGGACCCCAAGACACAAAAAGAGGTACTCGTGGCTGCTCCTTTTTCATCCAACGAGCAAAATCCAATCTCGATTTATTCAAAAGGCAAACTCGCTACTACCGCCTCGTCGCCGGAACCGCTCAACGAAGGCATCTCAGGCATCTCGTTTGACCTCTCAAGCTCAGGGCAAACACTTTTTGTCTGTAATCGTCACGGTATTCTTCGCAGCACGGACCGAGGCAAAACCTACGCACTGGTTCACTCCACACCCGTGGAATAGCCTTCAGTCGGGGTGATGAATTCCTCCCTCTCTCCATTTTTAACTGGCGTGGATCATTTTCACTCAGAGCGGGCAGCCGCCCCATTCCACTTTCTTCAGTGCATTCCTGCCCATCGGGCGATCAATCTGGCTTGCTGAAACAGACTGTAGTTCCGAAGAAACCAGATCAAAACACAGCGCAAATCGTTCATCTTGCCGCGTGCGTTGGCAACACGCAAATTCGCTGGGTACAATCCAACGGGCTGGCAATGCCTTGACAGCCACGCGCCCTGCGTTATTGCGGGTCATGAATTCGCTTTTGCAAACGCCTCGCAGTTTCCCATCTATCAACTTCCCACCTATCAACGCAAAGAAACTTCGCTGATGAAATCCAACAATCTGAAACATCATCTACTGAGCGCGATGGCTTTGGCTGTTTTGCTGGTTCCGGCGAAAATCAACGCGGCAGAACCGTTAAAAGTATTTATCCTTGCAGGCCAATCGAATACGGTGGGGCACGCCCGGGCTCACACCATCGCCACCTTGTATGCTTCGGATGCGGCCAGAGACAAGGAACTCATTGAACTCGTCATCGGCGCGAACAGTGGCATTTCCAACGCAACCCTGGAGGAACAACTTGTCCGGGGCCGGAAGCTTGATGAACTCACCGGTGGCATTTCGAATGACAAAGTCAAGGCGCTCAGCGATGGTCCTGAAAAGACCGAATTGGAAGCGCAAGTCAAACTCCTCAAAGACCAACATGAGGCATACAAAACAAAAATTGGCTCAGCCTGCACCGTTTCTGATCGTGTCTACATCAATTCGATTGCCGATGGGAACAAAAAGTCGGGCAAGCTCGGCATTGGCTACGGAGCTTCGAATGACAAAATAGGCCCTGAGTTCGCCTTTGGCCTCTCAATGGCTGAGAAGATCGACGGCCCCATTCTTCTGATCAAGACCTCGTGGGGAGGGAAATCGCTGAACTACAATTTCCGGCCGCCCTCACTGCCTGACTTTAAGACCACCCCTGAATACGCGGCAGCAAAGGCCAAGGCAAATGAGAATTTGAAGCGATATGAGGCGGCCGTTAAGTCGTTCCCGCAGGACCAGGCGAAATACAAAGCTGATCTGGCTGCCTACAAGGAGCAGATGAAAACCGCCGACGAAAAGGCACGCAAGAAACTGCGCGAACCCCGTGAGCCACGCGAACCGCGCAAACCCAAACCGTTCAACATGAGCGAGGCCGGTATCAACTACCGCATGATGAATGAAGCAATCCAGGAAGTACTTGCAAATCTAAAGGATAACCATCCTGACTACGATGCTGAGGCGGGATACGAAATTGCCGGCTTTGTGTGGTTCCAGGGATACAACGATCAGTTTTCACCTGAATTCCGCGGCAACTACAAAAACAACATGATGACGTTCATCAAGGACATTCGCAAAGAATACAAAACGCCGAACATGCCTTTCGTGATCGGCGTCCTCGGCACAGGGATGACCGCCGAAAAAGTGGGCGAGAACGAAGTATCCCTCGCACAGCGAGCCGCCGCGAAAGCAATGGGAACCAAGAATGGCGTCGCATCGGTGGAAAGCTACAAAGACTATTCGCTCTATTCGAATGAGGTGTTTCAAAAAGGCTGGCCCCAGCATTACCACGAGTGGGACACCGTGGGAAGCGATCGCCCTTATCACTACCTGGGAAGCGGAGCTTTCTTTGTGAGACTGGGTGACTCGTTTGCAGACTCAATGTTTGAATTGATGAAAAAGCAAGCCAAGTAGCTGCTACACATTCGCATCTCCGACGCCTCCGCACGAAGCGCAAGTTACCGATTGTGAAGGGATCAAACAGCCACGCTCGCGTGACTTGCGTAAAAAGGTCTTGGTTCCAGAACAGTTCAGCATACGGCGACTTATGAACTTGTCGACTCCTGACCGCTGACTCTCGAATCGTTAAATGCAAAAGCCTGCCGAGCGAACTCGACAGGCATTTTGGGTATTCCTCTGTTGTTCGCAGTTATTTGTTTAGCAGCAGCAGTCCGCAGGCTTGTGGTAACTCGGAGTCTTCAGATCCGGCAGGACAACCGGATTCCCTAATAACCGGTGGACTATTTCCCGATGAAGAAACGCGGCAAAGCGCCGCGTTCGAGTTTCGAACCGATTACTGATGACGCAACCACCGTCATGACGAGAGGATTTCCATGCAACAGATCGTAGTTCACTCTGTGGTCAAAGCTCAAATCATGCGTCCACTAACGCTGTGATGCGAATATTCTCACGAACCATTGCTTACCAGCTTTAAATTTCTGCCTAGACTGTAGTCATGACCTCGTTTGACGAAACTTCATTGACGTTGCTCCAAAAAGTACAAGCCAACCATGCAGACGCATGGGACCGACTTGTCGACCTTTATGCGCCGCTGGTGCGATACTGGTGTCGCCGCAGTCAGCTACAAGAAGAGGATGTAGCGGAGGTTTTTCAGGAGTCGTTTCGGGCGGTCGCGACTTCTATCAAAAATTTTCGTCGGGACCGAAAAGAGGACTCTTTCCGTGGCTGGTTACGTACCATCACCACCAACAAGATTCGCGATCATTTTCGCCGTATGGATGGACAGGCGCTCGCTGAAGGGGGCTCAGTGGGGCAGCTAAAGTTAGCTCAGCTTAGCGACCCGCTCACCGAGGCAGAGGAGAATAGCGAGCAGGACATCTTACGTGCGTCGGTTCACAAAATGATGGAAGCGGTCCAAGGCGACTTTGAGCCTCGCACATGGCAAGCATTCTGGGGTTGCCAAGTCGAGGGTCGCGGCACCGACGAAATTGGGGCAGAACTGAAAATGACCCCGGCTGCAGTCAGGAAAGCAAAATACCGAGTCCTGAGACGATTACGGGAAGAATTCGACGACTTGATTGACTGAAAAACCGAGTCCCTAGGCACGCCATCTCCAGGACAGCATTTTGGTGGGACGTCGCTGCGTTCAAGGTTAATAGAGGTTGTCGTCCACTCAACAGGCACCAAACGCCCCCTGTCCAAAGA
>DOPG01000289.1 GCA_003513555.1 Rhodopirellula sp.
GTTTGATCGGTTTGCATCGTTTGCTTTTGTCAGATGCTTATCCCGCTGAGATCAATGAACCCTATTGGTTATCGCGATTCACTGATGCATTTGGTGATGCACCAACAGTGACTCCATACGGGACCGTTGTGTTTAGTGAAGTCGTCGATGGGAAGGATGTTGATGCAACGCTTAATGTAAGTTCGCGTACGACGGAGAAAATCAGTTTTTCGCTAGGCGGTGGTGACGACGTAGTACAACTGACCAGTGGCGAATATCCGTACGATATCCAAGTCAACGCTGGTGCCGGTAAAGATACCTTCAATATCGAAAACGCAGTCGACATGCTCGACAACGAAATCATTCTCAATGGTGAAGAGAATGATGATCTTGTGTTTGTCGACTTTTCGATGGTGTCAATCGCTGACCCTGGCGACTTAGCAGAAACGGTGACGCGAGTTTCGGTTTCGAAGGATGGGGAACGCGTCCAAGTTCCTGCTAACAGCACGGCGTTGGAACCGGGCAAGTATGCCATCGAAACAAGATTCAATTCTGGAAAGTGGCAATTCCGAATCGTTGATACCAACAAAAGTAATGCGGCGATACCTGTTGCCAAGCTGGGAGGCTCTGGGCTGACGTCCGGTTGGCAGGACATCAATAAGGTTGCAACATCTGAAGGTGTGCGACTGTTCGATAGTCACCGCGGATTTACGGTTTCGTTCAGTGTCGACGAAACCAAATATGTGGCGGGCAATGCGGCTTCAGGTAATGGAATGAGGCTCCTTGCTGGTGTTCCGGACTCCAAAATTGATCTCACGTTTAATGGCGGTGCTAACGGTGGTGGAAGCGGAGATAAATTCCGAATCGCTGGCGATGGATATGCTACGAATGGGCAATATACTCCTAGCAATACCACCGTTCGCGCCGGCGACTTGACGATCGGTGGCAATAAATTCTCCTTCACGGGGGTCGAGCCGTTGGTGGTACACGGACTGAAAGATTTCCGTGTTGATACTTCGGCTGCGGCGACCGACATGACCGTCGATGCGGTCAATGTGAGCGATTTGCAGCTGGACAACCTCGTGTTGCAAGTGGTGACGATCGATGGGGTGGTGAGCTGGACTCAAGATACGAAATACAGCATCAATGACAAGCTGGAGCCCACTCAAATCGGTACTGCGATGGCGGTCAGTGGAAATACACTTGTCGTTGGATCTAAGCTCCGTAACTTTACACACGGTGCAGTCTATGTTCACGAACTCGTTAACGGACAATGGAAAGAGTCAGCGAAACTGTATCCAGAGGACCGTGGCAACGATGGTAATAGCTCGGGCAAGGGCTTTGGCGATGCTGTCGCTATTTCGGGCAACACACTGATTGTTGGGGCGCCGGAGGACGAGTCGAAAGGTGCAAAAGCAGGCGCGGTTTATATCTTCGAAAGAAAAGATGCAAGCAGCCCCTGGAAGCAGGTGAAAAAACTGAAAGGAGACAGGGATGATTCATTCGGTACTTCGGTGAGCATTTTTGGCAACTATGCTGCGGTCGGCGCTCCCGGTAATCATTCAACGTATCTTTATTCAAAGAATTCGGGAGCATGGACGGAATTTGGTGGGAAGTTGACGCAAGCAAACACTGAATTTGGTGCTTCGGTCGCGATTGATAACAACCATTTGGTGGTCGGTGCTCCGAAAAAGGATGTATCAGGGAAACAAGATGTTGGAGCCGCCTATGTTTATCGTCACAACGGTAGCACGTTCAGTTACCAGACGCAGTTGACGCCCTCGGAACCGCAACAAAAGGAGCACTTTGGCGCTTCGGTGGCATTGCAGGCAGACAAGATTGTGTTGGGGGCTCCCCAATGGGATGGCGTCGATGAGGCGGACAAATCGCAAGGCGATCAAAAATCGCAAGGCGATCAAGGCCGTGCCTTTGTCTTTGAGGGAAGCGGGGCAAGTTGGACGCGGGTGGCACGGCTCACTGCTGATGGCGGCTTGTCTCCAGCGGATGCATCGGGTGAAGGTAATGCAGGCGATGAATTTGGATATTCGGTTGCGATCGATGGGCGTTACGTAGCTGTCGGGGCTCCACTTGTTACAGCAGAAGGAGTGAGCAAGGCAGGTGCTGCTTATGTCTTCTATGAATTGGATGCGTACGACAATTCACAACTGGGGTCGACTTGGGCACGTTCATCAGAAACCAAGGCGGGGCGACTGAATGCAGCCAGCCCTGCAGGCGCGACGGATGATCCTCCAACAATACCGGATCGTTTCGGTCAAAGTGTTGCGTTGGCAGGAAATCGGCTGGTTGTTGGGATTCCGGGGCACAATCCCGCGGATCGGGATAAGGACACCGGGGGATTCCAGTCATTCAAGACCGAAGGAAACATTCCAACGCCTTCCAGTAGCAATTTGCGTGCTGAGGTCATTGAAAAGGCTAATGACAAAGATTTTGGTGAGAAGTCATTGTACGATCCCGGTTCGCGCACGTTATTCATCGCAGCACCCGGGGAAAATAAAGTCTATACCTACATCAATGAGGGTTTGTATTGGCGGCCATCAACTGTCTTGGAAGGTGGTAGCCAATTCGGCGCAGACATGGACACAGATGGCACCCGGCTTGCTATCGGGGCACCCGGTAAAAATGAAAATAAAGTCTATGTCTACAAATATGACTCGAGCTCAGAAAGCTGGACAAACAAGCAAACCATTTCCGGCAGTTCTTATGGGAATGGAAGTTTTGGTTCCTCGGTCGCCATTGAAGATGACAAGTTGGTAATTGGTGCGAAGGATGCTTCGCTTAAGTACGCATCAGACAACCAGCCGAAGAGTGGCTACCAACTCCCTCTTGGAGACACTGGTCTGGTGCACGTTTACGAGCGCAGTGGTGAATCCTGGTCGTGGGATGAATTGTTGATGCCTTACAAATCAGCAATGCCCGATCATACGTCGGAGTACCGGGCGCCAGACGTCTGGAACAAAATCACGGTCAATGGGAATGAGTACAGTTACGGATTCCACGCGGTGAAAGATGGCGCGGTCGCGCCCAAAAACGCGGACATCACTTTGACTCCTCGGACCTATGTGACGTTGTCAGATATTTATGGCGACGACCGTATGAGATGGGTGACCAACAATTCCCACACAGCCAATCGTAGCTTTCGGGTGAATCACGATTATGCGGCTTTGGGTGTGGGTTCTTTGCAAGGTTCTGGAGGAACTTACAACTACCGAACTCGAAGAGAAGTTTGCACCGGTTATTTTTTGGGTATCTGCACTGGTCATAAGTGGGAGGTTACCAACCATTACAACGCGACCATGTCCAAAGGTCAGAATACGATCAACGTCTATCGTGTCGATGAGATGACGATTCCTCCTCGTTCGTTTGTCATGCTAACAACAAATAAGGACAACGGGCGGGTAACTGCCAACTACAACCACTCAAACTCTTCGATCAAGTGGACACCGAGTGGTCACGAATGGCAGTGGATAACACTGCTTAGTCTTGAGAAGAAGGAAAGACCTGAGGAGATCAACTATAACGCCTTAAATTCGTCGCAGTGGGGTGCAAGTGTAGATATCCAAGGTGACAATGTTTATGTCGGGGCTCCCGGCGAGGATGCGGTAGCGGTTTACGATTTAAGTGGCTCGGGCTATGCACACTGGACGGCCTATTTTGGAAGCAAGCAGGACAGTAGTCCGTTGCGTCCGGTTTTTCTGGATGATCGATCTAGTGGCGATTTGGGGGCCTCGGTTGTAGGACAGAGTACTGGACATTTTTACGCCGGTTCGCCGGGGGCAGGAGATGTCCATCGGTATTCACGTTCCGGCTCTAGTTGGTCGCGACAGTCGGTGGGTTCCGGAAATGATCTCGGAGCAAAGCATTCCATCACGCTGGTCGATAACCGGATGTTGTTGGGCGCTACGACCGAAGCAGGAAATACGGGTGCTGCTTATTTGTTTGATGCCAATGGAAGCAGCAAGGGTCTTACGCTGCAGCCATACACTCCCTCGAATGGTTATGACACCACAGACCACAGGTATTTTGGAGCAGGTTCCTCGATCATCAGCGAAGGCTTTTACGTGATCGGTTCAGCTAATGCCAACAGTGGTTTGGATGATCGTGTGTATAACTTCCGCCATCGCGGGCCTTCTTGGTCATCCGGAGCAACGTATGTGCCGGCCAAACTTCCTACCGCAAAGATTGGCGCAAGTGTTTCGATTGATCGTGAAACGACGGTGGTGGGGGCGCGCGATTATGACAATCGCGGGGCCGCATTTGTCTTCGAGACCGGAAAGAAATTTGACGCGGCTAAGTATGTACGACTGCAGCCCAGCGGATTGAGTCTTGATGCAGATTTTGGTGCGAGTGTTGCCGTCAGTGGTAACACGATTGTTGTTGGAAGCCCCAACGCGTTCGATGGTGCTGGTGCAGTCTACATCTTTGAATATAACGGCAGTGAGTGGAGCCAATCAGGCGAACCACTTACCAAGTCCGGCGTCAAAGGGTTTGGTAGCGTGGTCGACATTGATGCGAGCAGACTGATCGTCGGTGCTCCAGAAAGCAATCTTGCCGTGATCTTTGATCGTGGTGTTAATGAATGGACGGAAACGGCTTCACTTACCAGGAGCAGCGAAGATTTCGGTGATTCAGTTGCAGTCGCTGGTGACACGGTCGTGGTGGGTGCACCGCGAGGTGATAGTAGTGATGGTGTCGTTTACCTCTATTCGCTTGCTAGCGGTTCCTGGAACCTGGACAACGCACTCGCTGCTCCTGATGGAAAAGACAACGATTACTTCGGAAAAGCGGTGGCAATCAGCGCTGGGTATGTAGCTGTCGGGGCACCCAGCAATTTCGACTACAAGACATTGAGTCCGGGTTCTAACGTTGGAAAGGGAGCAGCCTACATATTCGAGCGCAAACGCGTTGCTTTCGGAGCAACTGCCGTGGATGCAGGAGCAGATGAAATTATCGTTGGTAGTGGTGCCGGTTACAGAGCCGGGGACGAGGTGATCTTTGAGATCGCGGGTGGAACCATCGGTGGGTTGAGTAACGGGAACCGGTATTTTGTGATCAGTGACGGTAAGAAGCCGGGAGTGATTAAACTCGCCAGTCAACTTTCCGATGTTGTTGACGCTAATGGCAATCCGCTGTCCTCGCCAAAGCCGATCGACCTTGGGCAAGCAGGCAGTTCCATCTCGGCTCACTTCCGTCGGGTGACCAAACTGACCCACGAAATTGGGAAGTTAGGCGATGGTTTTGGTTTCTCTGTAGCGCTTGATGGCGACCAAGCGGTTGTTGGTGCTCCGTTCCGAGATTCGACTGACAATAAAGACAAAGAAGGCTTGGCGCTGGCCTATCGGTTCAAGAACCAAAAGTGGCAACTGGAAACGAAGGTAGATCCATTGGGCGGCGCGGATGCAGAAGCTGGCGACTTTGTCGGGTATTCGGTCGGAATCAGTGGATCCAACGCAGTGCTTGGATCACCTCAGATGCTTGGACGACCTGGTAGCGCGACTGATACCCACGGGTCAGGCTATGCGTATCTTCGCAGCGTTTCTGCACCCACCACGGCAACGGTCGCCGAATTACAACAAACGTTGATTTCCGGCGCATTAGCCAACACGATTTCAGGCACGACCGGTGGCAAACAGAATTCAGTCCTGAGCTTCTTTGATATTGAAGACATGACGATCAATGCTGGCTCTGCTGCAGATGCATGGACGATTGGTGCAAGCGGTCTGCAGTCATACGGGTTGCAAAAATTCACACTCAATGCGGGGGCCGGAAATGATAAATTCACAACCCATTCTGCACGTTTAACTCCGCCCGCGGTGGGAGCCTATGAAGACATCAATGGTACAAAGACTCTGCTGCAAGGCGAATTCGTTTTCAATGGTGGATCGGGAGACAATGAGTTAGTTGCCATCGGAGATTACGACTGGTCGTTGACCAAAACAACGCTCAGCGTTGGCGTGACCCCAGGGCTAAAGGTTACTGATGTCGATGATGCAGCCATTACTGGAGGTAGCAGTGGGAACCTCATTTCCGTCGACGGTTGGACAGGGGAGGTCACTGTTGATGGTGCGGCAGGTTCTGATACGGTCACGGTGGCTGTCAAATCACTTGCTGGTGGTAGTATTGCTGATTCTGGGGGCTCGGCAGATCAACTGAATATTGTTGGCTCTGATGGCGTTGATACTGTGTCAGTGACGACAAATCGCGTGTCTGCTGACAGCGTCAATTTCGATTACCAAGGCATTGAACTGCTGAATGTTAATGCAGGAGGATCGAACGATATCGTCAGCCTGACGTCATCAAGTGCAGACCGTGTGGTGATCGATGGCGGAGTAGGTTCCGATGATTACAAACTCTATTCCGGGTCGACCGATCCTGTAGTGACATTGCACGACACTGGGCTGGAACCAGAAACAGGCGAAAAAGATGAAATTTCTGTTTTTGGTGATCAGAGTGGCACGCCAGCTCAAGGCGTGGAGTTCTCCGTTGGGTCGGCTAAGGTAACGTATGACGAGACCGTCGAAGAGTTTGTTCTCTCACCTGCATCTCCTGTGCTTGACTTTACGGGGACATCAGGCGGTGACACCGTGATTCTGGATGGTGACACGCTTTATGTTAATAGTGCACCCTACACCATTTCTCATGTGACAGATCTGACCATCAAAGGGGCTGGGGGCAATGATACTTTTGAAGTCCGGAGAGCATTGAATACCCTCAAAACGATCAGTTTTGTTGGTGGTTCGGGGACTGACACTGTCAAGGGCGTTGATTCGAATGCCACCTGGGAAATTGATGCGGCCAACAAGGGCGTTGTCAAAGGTTCGGTTGAGTTCTCCTTTTCCGAGACTGAGAGTCTGGTCGGCGGCGGTGCTAACGACAGCTTTGTATTCAAAACAAATTCCGCAGCTTTGTCTGGTAGCATCAGCGGCGGAGTTGGGACAGATACGCTCGATTATTCCAAACGCTCAGACGCGGTCTCTGTGAATCTTGGTGCTGGGACTGCGACAGCGACTGCTGGCATTAACAGTCTCGAAAAAATCATCGGCACCGCAAAGCAGGATCAATTGACCGGTCCTAATGCTGCTGTGACATGGACCATCGGCGGAACTGCGGGCAATCTGAACAATAATGCTATTCAATATGAAAGCTTCGAAAATTTCGTTGGGGGCAACAATCAAGATAACTTTGTGTTGACCACGGCTTCGCTGGATGGGGTCAATGTCGATGGCAGTTCCGGAAATGATCAGCTCAGCTATACGGCCACCTCTGGCAACGATAACGTTGTTCTGGCCAAAGGTGAGCTGACGGTGAACGGGAGTAAGACGACGTTCGCAAAAATCGAAACGATCAGTCTCGGTACTGCCGGGGGGGCTGACTCGATCGTGGCCAACGCAGCTACCAGTGATTTCCCCACATCGTTGCAAATCAACTCGGGGTCGGCTGACGACTCAGTGACCCTTAATCTCATTGATGATACGGCGCTTGCAGTACAGATTGATGCCGGCAGTCAATCGAGTGGTGACAGTCTCACGATCAACGGGACCACGAAGAATAATTCGGTCAGTATCGAACAGAAGGTCATCAAGGCTGGTTCGGTAACGGTCAACGCGAATGGCGTCGAAAATCTTTCAGTGCTTGGCGGCGACGGAGATGATTCGATCACGCTGGTTGGTGCCAGTAGCTTTGAGGCGGTTGTGCTTTCTGGGCAGGCCGGCAACGACACCGTTGCCCTTGATAAGCCAGCAACAGATGACGCAGTGACCGTGGATGGCGGTAGCGGGTCGCAAGACAGATTCACGGTGGGTCTGACTGATAACGCTGAAGTGGTTTCGGTAACCGCTAGTGGGGTTACGGTCGGCGGCAAGACAACAGCAAATGTCAGCAATGTAGAGGTCCTTGGGCTTGATAGTGCTGGTGGAGATGATGTTGTGACGGTCGTATCCACTCATGCCGGATCTTTCGATCTGGATACAGGATCCGGATCAGATACGGTCACTGTGCACACAACCAGCGGTGCACTCGATTTGGACACGGGAAGTGACAAAGACACCATCAATGTTCGATCGATCAATGCAGCAGCGACAGTGGATGGTGGAGACGGTGAGGATACGGTGAATGTTGGCAGCTCTGCGCCGAATGCTGGTGGGCGTCTCGACGGAATCAAGGCAACTCTGACGGTTAAAGATGGCTTGTACGAAGATTTATTGAAGCTCGACGGCGGTGGTAACACGCAAGCTGACTCCGGATCGCTATCTGATTCCGATATTCAGGGCTTCGGTATGAGCGGCAAGATTGAATACGCTGGTTTGGGTCGTGTGGAAGTGGTCACTGGTAGTGGGAACAGTCAAGTTACTGTCACGGGTACATATGCTTCAACCGATTACACGCTCAAGTCGGGTGGCGGTAATGATGTGGTCGACATTCGTGCGACCGCTGGCTTGTTAGATGTGCAGACCGGGGACGGCGACGACAGAATCAATATTGGCAGCGAATCACCCAACGGCGGCGGCGACCTTAGCTTGATTAGGGAATTTGTGAAGCTGGACGCCGGTGCAGGCGGTGATTCGTTGTTCATTGACTCTACGCGTGCGGCAAATACTCTTACGGGAGTTCTCACAAACGCCGGTTTGACTGGCTTAGATATGCTAAAAGGTCTCGAGTATACCGCGGTGGAAAATCTTCAGGTTTCACTTGGCCCGTCGCGTAATGAATTTACGATTGCATCGACGCATGGTGGTAATACGGTGGTCAATACGAGTGGCAATGTTGACACCATTCATATTGAGTCGACTGCTGGCAACACCGTGGTTAACACAGGAGCGGGTGCGGACGTCACGAATGTCAAAGCAATCGGCGCAGCGACAACGATTAATTCGGGTGCTGATGCCGATACAATCAATATCGGAAGCACAGCACCAGATGCTAACGGTAACGTGAACGCAATCAGTGCTTTACTGACGGTCAATGGCCAAGATGGCAGCGACACGGTGAATGTAAATGACACGTCTGACACCAGTGGCAACACGGGTAACCTGACGGGGACAGCCTTGACTGGACTGGGAATGTCGACTGGCATCACGTACGGAACGGTTGAAACTCTGAATATTTCTCTGGGCAGCGGTGGTGACACCTTTACGGTGGCTTCGACTCACGCGAACAATACGGTGCTCAACACTTTGGGTGGTGGAGATACCGTTCATGTTCAGACGACGGCTGGCGTCACGGTGGTGAACACCGGCGCTGGAGCTGACACAGCGAACGTGAAGGCGATTAGCGCTGCAACAACAATCAACGCCGGTGCGGATGCGGATACGATCAACGTTGGCAGCAAGGCACCGGATGTCAACGGCAACGTGAACACAATCAGCGCTTCATTGACGATCAATGGCGAAGATGGCAGCGACGTGGTGAACGTCGACGACAAGTCTGACACCAGTGGCAACACGGGTAACTTGACGGGAACGGCGTTGACTGGCTTGGGAATGTCGGCGGGCATCACCTACGGAACGGTTGAATCGCTAAATATCTCTCTTGGCAGCGGCGGAGATACATTCACGGTCGCCTCGACCCATGCGAACAACACGGTGCTGAATACACTTGGTGGTGGAGATACCGTTCACGTTCAGACTACTGCCGGCAACACGACTGTGAACACCGGTGCTGGAACTGACACAACGAATGTCAAGGCGATTGGCGCCGCAATGACGATCAACGCAGGTGATGATGCTGACACGATCAACGTTGGCAGTAAGACGCCAGATGTCAACGGCAACGTGAACGCAATCAGTGCGTCGCTTACCGTTAATGGTGAAGGTGGCAGTGACACGGTGAACGTGGATGACACATC
>DOPG01000467.1 GCA_003513555.1 Rhodopirellula sp.
GGTGCAAAGACTGGGGGGTAGTCACATGGCGTAGAAACTAACGAACCCGCCACACCGGGTGTAGTCATTTAGCACGCCCAAAGCAACTCTCCTCGAACTAGCTCTATTTCGCAGGTTTTTCACAAGCGCTTGATTGACTGAGAGTTATAGCGAGAGTGTTGCTTCCGGTGTGTGGGTGAACGATTGGGATTCGAAATTAGACACGCGGTCGAAACGACTTGTTGTTTATTGCCATTATTCGCCAATTAGAGTAAGGTGATCAGGGTCTGAGCAGCAGGAAAAATCACATGCCCAACTCAATTAATCTGTCCCTCACCGATGAACTACGAGCATTCGTCGATGCGAATTCTGGTGACGGCACTCTCTACGCGACACCCAGCGAGTTTGTGCGTGATCTACTTCGGCAACAGAAAATTCGCCAAGAGGCTGCCGCTGCCCGCGATGCGATTCTCGAAGGCTATGAGGACGCTGCTGCAGGAAGAACCGTCCCATTCAAAGGCGATTTGCGAAGCCTGATGAAGAAGGTCAAGTAGGTGGCCAAGAAATCAACTCGGTCGATCCCTCTGCACATGACGCAGAGGTCGCTGCACGATCTTATTGCAATCGAAGCCTACTCCGTTGAACAGTTTGGTAGGCGAGTTGCCAATCAATATCTAGATAAACTCGAATCAGGAATCAATCGCCTCAAGGAAAATCCTGAACTGTTACGCGAGGAGCAGCCATTTCACGCTTCGCTGAAATTCTATCGTATCGAGAAACATGTACTCGTCTGCGAAACCGGCGTACCAGGAAAAATCATCGTCCTAACCCTTCTTCATGGTTCAATGGATATTCCCGCCCGCCTCGCTGAACTGGAGCCTACGCTGGCAATGGAAGTTGCCGTGCTTCTTAAGAAACTCAAGTGAAGCGGTAACACGCTTTGGGAAAGCAGGGTCCGCTCTACGTGTGTCGCGCCTCATGGCACTTGCGATTCAGTGTGACCAGCTGATCTCTGACGGCGTGATCAAGAACCAGTCCGAACTTGCGCACTACGCTCACGTCACCACTGCCCGCATGACGCACATCATGTGGCTGACCAACCTGGCTCCTGAGATTCAAGAGGCGATTCTCTTCCTGCCGCGTGTTGAGTCGGGGCCGAACACGTTCAAGGAGATCGATGTGCGGCGGATCGCTCGGGTGATGGATTGGGATGTGCAGCGGGGGAGGTGGGAAAGTCTCTTCGGGTCGATCGCGTTTTCTTGGCATGGTTTACTCTCCCTAGCGATCCGCACAACGGGTCGGAAACTAACTCCGCGCGTGGACTCGGCTAAGGGGCTAGGTCAGTTTTAATTTACGATGTTGAAACTACATGTTCTTAACTTCGTCTTAACCTTACTCGGAATCATTTCAGCTACAAAAATGAGATGGATTTCTTAAGCCAGAGCCTCTGCTATTCCTTCCGTGGGCAGCTCCGCATTTTGATGCCGATACTGCATCAATTGAGCTTCGAGCGTTTTCAGTTGCGGATGCACTGGATAGGTTGGCTAAGACAGTTGTTTATGTTGCGTTTAGTTGCAGGTTTCAGCTTCATGTTTGATTTCAGAATTTTCAAGCAATGGCATCCAATTTTCTTGATGTCACTTTGCGTCTTGGCACCATTGGTTCGGGATGCTGACGGCAATGATTCGACGAAATCACGGATCAAGATCGATCGGGAGACGACCTTTTTGACGGGCCCGCTACGAACCGATGGTACGGTTGACTACCCGGCGGGCATCAACGGGCGAATGAAGCAGGGCGTCACCCCTGAACACAACGCCTGCGTTTTGCTCTGCGAGGCGATGAGGCCGCTGAAGGCGTGGGAAATGCCGCCGGAGTACTTCCAGGAGATTCCAAGGACGCCGCCACCGAGAGATCGCAGTTATGTCCGCTACCTTGCCGCCGAGGTCGCGGATCCCTTGACTGACGCCGAGAGGCAACGCGTTGAGCTCATCCTAACATTTATCGAAGACGATCCGCGTCCGTGGACACGATCGGAATTCCCGGAAGTTGCCAAGGTGCTCGATGGCGATGACGAACCTCTGAAAACTGTTGCTGCGGCGGCCAAACGCGACCGGTTCTACTCGCCGATCATGACGCGAGGTTTGGATGACGTTGATCCAGTGCCACTTGTGGCCGCAATGGATCCCATGACAACCCAGATGCCCTACATGGTTCATTCTCTGCGGTTCCGCGCCATGCTGAATCTGGGGGAAGGCAACCAGGAGGCAGCGTGGAAAGATCTCCTTGCCTGCTTCAAACTCGCCAGACTCATCGGGATGGGGCCCAGCAAGATACACGCTCAACGCCACTACATGCTCGAAGAATTGAACTGCGCGGCAATGGAGGTTTTCATTCGTGAAACGGATCCGTCAGCAGTGCAGGCCAAGCGGTATCTCGATGCGCTCCGATCTTTACCTTCCCGGGCGAGACTGAGTGAAAAGGTCGACCTATTCGAACGTTGTGCCTGTCTCGATTCACTGCTCGTCATTCGAGCGAATCAGGAGGGAGCAATCGCATATCTCGACTGTGAACCAGGTCTCGCCGCGGCCGGCAAAATGGTGAATCTGTTCTGGAAGGACGCGATCGACTGGAACAAGACGCTTCGAATCGCCAATCGCTACTACGATCGTCTGGTCGAGAGCCTGGAAAAGTCGAATGCTGCTCAGCGTCATGAAGAGGCGAAGGTTCTCCAGAAGAAATTGAAGGGTATTGCGGAGAAATCTATTGGCATTCGAGGTACTGACGACACGGCGAACGGTCGCGCGACAACCGAGTCAAAATCGGAGATTCTTGCCGCCATCGTCGCCGCAAATCTGATGTCCGACATCGACAAGTATCTGCTCTTGGAGTCACGCGTGAAGCAGAGATTTGCAAAAAATGAAATTACGTTGGCTCTTGCCGCACGCCGCAAAGAGACGCGCAAAGAATAAGAAAAGCGAAGTCAAGTTGGAGCACAAACGGGCAGCTTCCATCCTGACACACCGACGGGAGTTGGCGTTCCCGAAAAATCGCTGAAATTGCATCGACCAACGAGATTCCGGCTGGGATACAAGTCGCTTCGATTCTTTCACCGCTGCACCATTTTGTGCGATTAGGTGTTCGACACTAACGCTTGGATTTTGTTCAGATTCACTGATTCACTCCGTCGAAAACGTGGGTTCGAATCACAGTGGCCCCACCGAATAGCGACATCGCTAACTTATGCGGCTCAAATCAGGTGAGAGTGTGAGAGCGAATGCGCCAGAGTTCGAACTTTGGCTTCGATCACACGCTAATGATCGAATGTGGCGACCGACCAAGAGAGTGTCGCTCAATCATTCATCGACGTAAGTCGTTACTAGAAAGCACGTTATAACTCGGCATAAAAGAAGGCGTTGTAACCAGCGTTGAGAGTCAACTGGTGGTGCTTGGTCAAGCGGCGACCGGAGGAAGCACGCCCAAAGCAACTCTCCTCGAACTAGCTCTGTTTCGCAGGTTTAACGCAACCTCTTTGTTTGACTGAGAGTTATGGCGAGAGTGTTGCTTTCGGTCTCACGGAGACCGAAAAGGATTCGGAATTAGACATGCGGCGTCCAATTCTGGAGCCAAGTCACAACGGCTCGCATGACGCACATCATGTGTTTCACGAACTTGGCCCCTGATATTCAGGAGGGGATTCTGTTCTTGCCTCGCGTCGAGTCAGGGCCGGACACGGTGAAGGAGATCGAGGTGCGGCGGATCGCTCGGGTGATGGACTGGGGTGTGCAGCGTGTGAGATGGCGTGAGTATTACTCGCAGGAGCGTGTCTCTTCCGCCATAAGTGGCAGGCTTCAAGGGAAATCATCGAGATGCGATATGCTATGCTAGTGATTGGCACGGTCACGATTCTTGAGGAAGCATGGCTAGGCTACCGAGAATCAAACCAAAGTCTCTGGTCGGTGATCCTGTCAATACGCCTGTTTAGCTCGCCTTTGCCGCTAAGACAACAAGATAATGAATGAGAATATTGCTATTAGCACTCACGTTGATTGGATTGCTCGGATGTGATTCGGGTCAGGAATTGACTTCGGTCAACTCGACAAGTCCAGCATCACAGAGGCAATCAAATGGAACTGCAGGAGAAGGGGCAAACCAATCGACAAATTCACCCACGAAGCCTGTTTCGGATGGCGCCAAGACCTGTCTGGCAACCAACTTGGACGGCGTTTACATCGTAAAAACCTCGCCTATTCAGAACTATATTGAATTTGCAACAGGACAATCTTCAGACATTCTGGAGATTCTGAGCGACAAGCCGCTATGGTTTACGATCACAGAAGGCAATTCTGAGCCAGAGTGCATCAGCTTCGGTTTTGCAGGTGACGAAAAAACGTTGACTCATCAGTACTTTGTTTCATCAACGCGACCTATCGGTTTCTCCTCGGTCAATGAAGGTGCCACCTATGAATTGCCGGTTCGGTTAATGCACAAGCAGAGCAATGAGGTAACTCTTGACGAGGCGTTGTCGATGGCGGATGGTAAGTTGATCGACGCAAGTGGCGGGGAAGGACGCAACCTCAACTTTCAATTCACGATTCCGCCGTGGGATCCTGAACTTACGCACGGGTTAAGCGACTCTCCGAATGCGTTATGGCTCGGTATGTCGGAGGAATATAGCGTGGGACCGATTGCTGATCCCAAGAACAAATCTCTGCAGCTCATCGATATTGGCAGGACGTTCATGGAATATAACGAAGACATGACGCCAAAGCGAAACGGCGTGATGGGACGGCAGTCGTTCATGACCATCCGTGTCCAACTCGAATCAGCTCCAACATTTGGGGCAAGTAACCTTCAAGCATTAACGAAACTGGGAGGAAAGTGGCGTGGGTCTACCCTTGATCTCAGTGGAACGCGAATCACCGATAAAGAAGTTTTTCATGTCGTGCGGATGATGAAGTTTTTTGTGGTAGACACGCTAGATCTCAGTGAGACAGAAATCACTGACAAGGGACTGGAGCAACTGATGGGGTCAAAGAACAGGTTGAAGAAATTGCGACTCTCCAAAACCCAGGTCAGCGATGAAGGCGTCGCCAAACTACAGAAGTCGCTTCCAGACTGCGAGTTAGTCTTTTGACAACACGGGTTCTTTCCCCTTTTCTTCTCGACAGTGGGCACCGCCAGCGAACTCGGAGGAGGTTAAGGGTCTAGAACGGCCCTTCAATAGCCTGGGCACGTGCGCCATTTCGGTGCGGCGGTTGCATCGACCGACCAGATTTCGACTTGCATCCAAGTCGCTTCGGTCTCTTCACCGCTGCACCATTTTGTGTGATTAAGTGTTCGACACTCATGCTCGGATTTCGTTCAAAGTCACTCCATCAAGGACGTGGGTTCGAATCTCAGTCGCACGACCGGAAAGCGACATCGCTAACTTACGCGGCCTAAAACTGGTGAGAGTCTGAGAGCGGAGTCGCCGGAGTTCGAACTTTGGCGGTAGTCAGCGGCTAGTGATCAAGAGTGGTGACCAACCAAGAGAGTCTCGCTCAATCATTCATCGACGTAAGTCGTTGCTAGAAAGCACGTTATAACGCAGCTTTTAAGCAGGCTTTGTGACCACGGTTGAGAGTCAACTCGCGGTGCTTGGTCAAGCGGTGACCGGAGGAAGCACGCCCAGGAGGATTCGAACCTACGACCTACGGATTAGAAGTTGGTTGTAACGATAGTTCGAAACCATAGAACCACGTGTTTTCTCTTACAAGTTCAAACTCGTTAGCTGATGCAGGGCGCTATTTCGTACGTAGCGGGCGTCGTCAGGCGTCGTGTAAGCGCTGGGAAAAAATTCTTTTGTAAAGGCAAAATATTCATTGGCAGCCCGAGCAAGATTCTCTCACTCAC
>DOPG01000468.1:0-673 GCA_003513555.1 Rhodopirellula sp.
CCTGCCCCACTGTCGATGGCATGCTGATCCATTGCTTTTCGATAACCGTGCCAGTCAAACGTAAAGTTTTCTTCAGCACTCAACGTCTGCAACAACTCTGGTGGCACGCCATAAGTGGCGTTCAACTCGGCAACCGCTTCGCCGGGGACCATGACCGCCGATTCCTCACGCATCTGTGTGAACAATTGGTCGATCCGCTTCATGCCCCCATCGATTGTCGCAAAGAAAGCCTTTTCCTCTGCTTCGATCACCTCACTGACACGCTTTGTCGTTTGCTGCAGTTCGGGGTACGGATTTTTTGAAGCTTCGACTACTGCCTCAACCAATTTGTAAACAAATGGTTCCCGAAGGTTCATTTGATAACCATCCAAAACCGCGCGGCGAATCAATCGCTTGATCACATATCGAGCATCTTTGGGACCGGGATACACGTTCTCATGAATTGCAAATACTGATGCACGTGCATGGTCGGTAATCCGTCTCAGGCGACGGCCAACCTCACTCTCATACTCGTATTTTTTCCCCGTGACCTCGGAAGCAGCCTGAACAATCGGGAACAGGTGGTCCGTATGAAAATTCGTTGGCACGCCCTGCAGCACGCTAGCGGTCCGTTCCAAACCCATACCTGTATCGATATTCTTGCTGGGAAGCGGATGCAAGTTGTCTGGCGGAT
>DOPG01000468.1:877-1232 GCA_003513555.1 Rhodopirellula sp.
GCGGATGCAAGTTGTCTGGCGGATCACCAACCCGATTGAATTGGGTGAACACCAAGTTCCAGATTTCAACCTCGCTACCATCTTCAAGATGATAGTAAATTTCACTACACGGGCCGCAGACACCGTCCGGTCCTTTGCTAGGAGCGGATGCTGGCCAAAAATTCTCATCCTCGTCCATCCGCGTGATCCGGGTATCTGGCACACCCACCTTTTCGCGCCAGATTCCATATGCTTCATCATCGTCTTTATAAACCGTCACACTCAACTGTTCCGGTTTGATCCCCAACCACTTTTTGTGAGTCAGGAATTCCCACGCCCAATGAATTGCATCTTCTTTGAAGTAATCACCAAAACT
>DOPG01000468.1:1456-13530 GCA_003513555.1 Rhodopirellula sp.
TGCCCAACATCTCAAAGAATGTGTGATGGAAAGCCGTACGACCCACATTGTCAATATCGCCAGTTCGTAGACACTTCTGACATGTCGTCGCTCGAGTGAAGTCCAGTTTGACCTTGCCAAGAAAATGATCCTTGAACTGATTCATCCCCGCAGGAGTGAATAGGACCGATGGATCCCACGCTGGAACCAGCACATCGCTGGGGCGGCGAACACAACCCTTGGTCTCAAAAAACTCAAGGTATTTTTCTCGTAGCTCGTCTGTTTTCATCTTGCTTGACAGTTATCGTTGCGTTGAAAAATTAGCGATATCAAATGAATGCCGAGTCACCGCAACGCATGTTCAGGTCCTTGACCTGACGGTCCTAAGATGCCGTGAGAACACACACAAAAGTGACCCTATCGAAGCCTGACCGACCAATGCACCGAGCATGTTGAAGCGAGGTTGAAAGAACCTTTCCTCGTGCCAGCAGCTTCTCCGGAACATCATATCCAAACATCGTCGTGAGGCAGAGGGCATGAACCCACTGCTTTCTGATTCCGTTCCCCATCGTGGGGTCCAACATGCAGGATTTCGCTGTCCAGATACGTAAATCACCGGTAAAACAGGCTCGCCATGCTCACATGCCTGAGGATACAATTGGACTGATCATTGGATGGACACCACCTTGGAGCTCCGCCATGCGTGCTTTCGCCAACCTCCATCATGAAACCAGCGTGCAAGCTGTCAACTTATTTGGAATCCCCACCCAAAGACCCAACCTTTGAGTAAGAAGATGCGTATTTTTCTTTTTGTCCCAGTCATTTCACTTGTCCTGAGTGCAGCTGCGATCGCGCAACAAAAAGGCCAAGAGCAGCAACCAATGCCTAAATTGGAATCGGCAGATGCTCCTAATCCGGCTAGCTCTGACAAGCAAATTTTACTGGATGAACTAGTCGACCAATTAAGTTCACCCCGATTCACCATCCGGCTTCAAGCCGCACGCAAACTCAAAACCGCCGGTGCAGAAGGCGTTGAAACACTGCGCCGCGTGACACAAACAGGAACAAAGGAGGCAGCAAGCCAAGCGTTGCAAATACTGCAGGAACACATGGAGAACGGGAACAATGAAGTGTTGCAGAACGCTGCCAAGAATGCACTAGAACAAATCTCAGCGGACGAGAAGAATCCAAGCTCATCTGAAGCAAAAGGCATTCTTAACAAGGCAGCTAACGCACAAGCAACGCAGAACCAGCAAAATCGTCGTTTTCCAATGATCATACCACGCAACGTCCAAGCAGCCGCAATGCGTGTGCAGGTTCAAAACAATAATGGAAAACTACGGATCGAGGTTGAAAAAAATGGGCAGAAAACAGCCATCACCGAAGAGAAAGATGGAATCAAAGTTGAGAAGAAAGATGCCAATGGGAAATCAACGAAGAAGACCTACAAAACGATTGAGGAAATGAAGGAAAAAGACAAGGATGCTCACCAACTTTTCCAGCAGTACAAGAAAGTCGGTGGTGGAATTAAGCTTCAGTTCAAAGGCAACGGAATACCTCTGAAATTCAACGCTCGACCAAAAAAAATCCAAAATTTAAATCCTGATGCGCCAAACGACGGAGCACCCCCGAACTTGGAGAACATGCAACGTCAAAGTCTTAAGCAACATCGTGACATGATGGAATCACAACTCCGTAAAATTCAAGAGGACATTTTAAGCAAAGTTCCAAAGGAACATCGTCAACAGCTTGAAGATGAATTCAAAAAGCAGCAGGAGATTATGAATCGACCGTTACTTGAGATCGAGCAGAAATTGAAGCAGAGAACACCTCAAAAAGGCCAACCAAAAGTGCCAGTAGAGATCCCTGCTCCGGCAGAAAAGGAACCAAGTCAGGTAGAAGCGGTAAATTAAGAGCTCATCGAAACCCGGACACCAGGCGGCGTGATTCTGGTGACCTGGTGCATTGATGAATTCCCCAAGTGCAGTCCAGACCCAGAACACGCTTCAAATATTAGCTGCCAATTCATAGGGACAACTGGTCAATTCAGGTTTTGTCGAAAAACCCCGCTGCTGCGAGATAAATGACAGCGGAACGGCGAGTCGGTAGAAATGAGCGGGTCAATGAAAAAGGCACGAGAGAAAACCGAACAGGGGCGTTCGGAAATGTGTCGTTAGTTGTTAGACTAATCACTTACGCGCTCATAGCTCAGCTGGATAGAGCAACGGACTTCTAATCCGTAGGTCGGAGGTTCGAATCCTCCTGGGCGTGCTTCCTCTGGTCGTTAACGACGCCCGACAATGCTGCTGTAGGCATTCTGCCTAAATAAAAACCCCGTCAGTGCGGAAACACTGCAGGGCAAGTCACAACTGCTTATCGGGAGCAATCATGACAAGCTCGAACGTAGCGTCACCTAGACGCAAGCCACGTAAACCCCGTAAAGACTATCCCTTATACGCGCACGCCAATGGTCAATGGGCTAAGAAGGTGCGAGGAAAGACTTACTTCTTCGGCACTTGGAGTGATCCTCGCGCAGCCGAGAAAAAATGGGACCGTGACAAGAATGCTTTGCTTGATGGACGTAATCCCGGCGAATCACATAATGGTGATGACGTGGGATGGTTGTGCAATATATTTCTTGATTCAAGACAGTTGCGCTATGAGGATGGCGCTGTAGCGAAACGAACAATAGACGATTATCACCGTGCAGCAAAACGGATCGTGAAATTCTTTGGAAGAGGATATCGCTTGGACCCGCTTCACGCGATGGATTTCGAGCATTATAGAAACTCGCTACCTAAAACTTGGGGATCTACTACTCTAGACAACCATCTACGTTTGTGCCGAGCGATCTTTAAATACGCAAACGATGCTGAGTTGTCTACTCGAAGAATATGCTACTCGATCGGTCTAAGTCTGTTTCGAAAACTATCAAAAGAAAAGAGCAGGCAGCTAAGCCAGCAAAGAAATTGACAAAAGAAGAAATATGGAAGCTTTACTGTGCTGCGGGTACGCCTATGAGGGCATTTATTCTTCTGGGACTCAATTGTGGATACGGAACAGCAGACATAGGAAGACTGCGGATCGAACAAATTGATTTTGAAAATCAATGGTTAGGCGAGCTGAGAGGAAAAACGGGTATAGCACGTGGTGCTTGGCTCTGGGACGAAACCGTTGAGGCATTGCGAGACGCTATATCTCGGCGTCCTATCACAACTCATGAGCGGCTCCATCAATGAGTGTTTCTCACAAAGAGTCGACGCCCATGGTGGGAGGACGGTAGCACCTCTCATCCATTATCTCGAACTTTCAAAAAACTAAAAGATCGTGTTGGTGTCAATAAGAAAGGTGTTGGGCAGTACGCCCTTCGGCATTGTTTCGAAACGGTTGCTGGCGATTGTCGAGATCAACAAGCTATTGACTACGTTATGGGGCATATCGACTCCAGTATAGGCAGCGTTTATCGGGAAGGAATTTATCCCGTTCTAATTAAAGCAGTCTGCAGCTATGTTCGATGTTGGTGGCTGTCGGGAGCATCGACTAACAACAGGGACTTAAAGTGATGATTAGTCTATCCAACCTGAATTCCTTTACCGACATCGCAGAAGAAATATTAGCTTTACTATCTGAAGGGCGTTGCTTATCCGACACATACCCACTTTGGCGACGATGGGAGACATTGCGTCAGAAAATCTCGCATACGGAACGTTAGAAGCAACCTTGGATCATATGTGATCTTCCGACTAATCCCGCATCTTTAAAACTATTTTATGTGTTTCATCCTATCGTAAAGGGTGAGAATTGGCGCGTTGAATGGAGGGATGCTGAGTTAAGTCAGATTGAGGAAGATGAAATATGCAAGTGTCTGAAATCACAGTTGGGTGGATGGCTGCGAGATGCTAGGCGAATGGCTAGGTCTCAAAGGGAGTTGCATAATGGTCCTATGAGTCCAGCGAGTCGGTAGCTAATTACCACTGCTAAACTGAGTCAAAAGCTTGGTGTCTCCGATCAAACAAGTCATAATCGCGTGAAACGTCAAGGCATTAAGCCAATTGGAAGAGTTTATTGGAACCTAGATGATGCAGATCTGACTACCCCCTGGTCTTTGCACCAGTTTGATCTCGCAATCCAGCCTGCTAGCCCTTGAGATGGCAAACTGCAGAGCAAAGCGGGCAGTGAGTGAAGGAGTGTCTTATCTAACGCGACTTCGTCGGACTTTCCACTGAACTCACCCGTCCACGGACTCTGGAGCCCGGTCTGCTTTTGGTGACTTTGAGTCTGACACAAGAGGCGGGGCGACTTGGTAGGAGTTGTCGATGCGTTGTGCCGCTGCGGTCGTCTCGGGTTTGGTTCTTCCTTTGAAAATGAAGAACACCAAAGAGGCAAGCACCGATACACAACCCACCACGGCGATCACATAGGCCATCATGACGAAGAATTCCAGAGGCGACGACACGCGTGCGCCGAAGTTTTTCCACAACAGCACTGCTACGCTGGCGAGGTAGCCAGTCGCGTCGGCAATGTAGATCAGGTAACCAGCGTTCGCGGGGCGTTTCATCATCGCGACAAGCCGCTCAAAAAGAATGCTGTGGAACGGCACGTACGCGAGGTAAAGCCCGGAGCCGACCAATATGTACCAAACAAATCCGTCCAGCATTCCATGGTGAAAGCAAAGCGTGCTGAGGCCAGTCATTACGAACCCAAACGCTAGGCACGCATGCAGCACGATCACCGATATTCGATGATTGCGGATCAACATAATGCCGCCCAGCGGAATCAGCACCGCAAAAGCTACTGGAATCTCAGAGGTAGCCAAATGCGTCGCATCGCCCGCGCCGACCCCATCGAGTATCTCCACCGCGAATTGATCGCGGTAATCCCGCGCGGCCGTCAGCAGCATGTGCGCGAGTACCAGCAGACTGATACCCCAGAACATGTTTCGTAGCACCTTGCGGCGATGGTCCCGATTCATCGGCACCCGAACAGTGCGTTCGATGATGTCGCTTTCATTGGGAGGCGGAACCAGGCTG
Source organism: Rhodopirellula sp. (assembly GCA_003513555.1). GTDB lineage: Bacteria > Planctomycetota > Planctomycetia > Pirellulales > Pirellulaceae > Rubripirellula. Next base: position 6,466 of record DOPG01000468.1, read on the forward strand.
AGCATCCATACGAAAAACAGCAGGGGAAAGAAGAACAGCAGACCGGTAGTCGCTGGCATCCAGAATTCCGGCACGCCCCATGAGTCCATCGTGTGTTTTCCCACAGCTTTGACGACGCCCGACGAAACGATGAAACTCGCACTAAGTCCCGCCGCCAAGGCCTCGGTGGTCTGCCTCCCTTCGAGAAAACAAAACACCAGTCCCCAAACCATTCCCAACGGCAGTCCATTAAGAAACATGAACAGAAAGTTATACGGAAAGGGCACCAAACCCAATCCGACCAGGCCCAACTCGGATGCGACGATGAGCGAAATCAGCGTGACGACTCGGCGACCGCGCGACATCTCGGCAATGACGCGAATGCCGATGAACTTCGAAAGCGTGTACCCGGCAACTTGAGAAATGACCAGAATGATCTTGTAGTTCATGCCCCAAAGCGACATGTCGGCGTACTCTGCTGCAGCGAACGGCTTGCGAAACGCGTACATACAGAAGTAGACACAGAAGGCGGCGATCGTGGTATAGCACGCGAACTGAAACGTGCTTGCCTGCTCGAGCCAGCGTCGAATCCTCATCGGTAACCCTTCCACATCGATACAGCAATTTGAATCTCTGCGCCAGTACGCTTCGAGCAGATTTGGTCATTCTGCACGCTAGCGGCTAGGCATGCTGAAGACAATGAAGTTACGACACATACGCTAACTCTTAACGGAAGCCTCATATTCCTCTGCGATTTACGACACTCATCGAGACGTTCGTAAGTTGAACCGGGCAGCAGGTCGAGTTTTCGCAAAATGGGCAATCGGCTGCTGTTCAAGCGGCCGCATCCCGTACAAGATACTTACCTGCAGTGCTTTGACCGGTCCGTACAAAGCTGGTCGTTGCGGAACCCAATTGGAGCAATCATGGTCGACAGCATCTCAGAAACCTTCCAGCGGTGTTGGAGGCAAGATGGATACCTCAAACTGGCTGGTTTTCTCAGCGGGCAGGAAACGGCCGACGCTCGCGTCTGGGTGAACGAGATCTCTTCGTGGCCGCCGTCGCAGAGCAAATGGATGCACCATCAAGAGCTGACCGCCCGGGGAGACGTACGGCTTGCGAGAACGGAGAATTTTGTCCCGTTTCACGCAGGTATGAAGAGCTTGCTCATGGAGGGCAAGCTGCTGGACGCACTCGAGGAACTCATGGGCGAGCCGGCTGTGCTGTACAAGGAAAAGATCAACTACAAGTACCCCGGCGGCGGCGGGTATGCGGCCCATCAGGACGCTCCCGCGTACGAGTTCATCAAGCACCATGTGACGTGCCTAGTGACGATCGATCCGATGCGAGAGGAAAATGGCTGTCTGTTCTTTTCTCCCGGTCGACATAACGAAGGATTGATTGCTCTGGACGATCGCGGTTGCATCAAGACGGATGTGGCGGAGAGCTTGGAGTGGACCGCCGTGCCAACCGACCCCGGCGACGTTCTGTTTTTCAGTTCCTTTGCACCACACAAGAGCCCACCGAATACTTCGGATGAACCGCGCAGGGCGATCTACCTGACTTACAACGCACTGGTGGAGGGAGATTTCCGCGAGCGGTACTATGAAGACAAACGCCAAGCGTTCGAAACGTACAAATCTAGCGGTTCGGACAAGGCACAACAAATCAGCAAAATCGGACATTTTCAAGGAAAGACGGTTACGCAATGAATACGCACGCGCTCGATCCGTTACTTGCCGACCAAATGCAAGCAGCCGACGCCGACGGAAAGGTCGACGCCCTGTTTGCCTACCTGGAGCAAAAAGGGGCCTCCAATTACGACGAACAAGTCACCCAGTTGGAGCACGCGCTGCAAACCGCAGCGCTGGCCAAAGCCGCCGGTGGCACGGCCGCTCAGGTAACGAGCGCCTTGCTGCACGACTTGGGGCACATGCTGGTGTGCGAGCACAACGCCGAGGGCGACTTCCTGGCAGAGGACCTCGAGCACGAAGTGATCGGCGCAAAGTACCTCGATCCCTTCTTTCCGCCCGAGATCACTGTTCCCATCAGCTTGCATGTGCCGTCGAAACGCTATCTGTGCACGGTAGACCCCGACTACTACGATTCCCTCTCCTCGGCTTCGAAACACAGCTTTGTGGTCCAAGGCGGCAAGATGGACGATGAGCAGCGGGCGGAGTTCGAGAAGACTCCGCACCTGGACCTCGCCGTGCAACTGCGCCGCTGGGATGACGAGGGCAAAGTAATGGGGCTCGATGTGCCAGGCGTACAGGCCTATCGCGACGATGTGCTGGCTTGTCTAAAGGTGGATCAAGGCTAAGTTGATTGACCAGGCTTACCCTGGGTAGCATCCAAGCTAGCCGGCTCACTGTGCAGAACCCCTACACGGAAATTCGCTAGTGACTACCCTCAGTCTTTGCACCAAATTGAGTAAGAAAATTGGAGTTGGTAATGCAGATGGGATACGGAGGTTAGCAGCTGAAACAATCAATAAAGGTCGACGGACCTTTGCAATTCTTTAGCCACCTTGAGGCGATGTTGTTCACATCAAAGTAACCGATGAAGGTCACGGTGCAGCGAATGGAGTCAACGAAGAAGTTTTGCTCGAAATCCTCGATGACCAAGGCCGAAGAATCCGTTAAAAGAAGCGGGTCGCTGACCCGACAAATACTCCTCAACCAAACACAGGAGACGCGATCAGGAATCAAGCCAGGTTATCCCATAACGCAAATCTTCAAGACTTTCAGATAGTGAGGCTGAGCCTCTTGACGAGGTGGACTATCACAGTGTCGCTGAAGCCGTACCACTGACATAAGGATAGAAAAATGTTCCAATTCTTTAGAAACCAACCACTCCAACTCATGCGCACTCTTGCCCTGATTATTGCCCTCAGCTCTCCCATGCTTTTGTCCGGACAGGAGCAACCGCCTCGATCGCTTGAACAAAAGATGCAGCGATTCCAGCAGCGTGCTGAGCGGTGGCATCGTGTCAGTCAATTCATGGGCGAGTTCCATCCTTTGATGAGGAAGGGAGAATTCGACCGCGCCGAAGCATTAGTCGATCGAGCACTCCGCATTCTGGAAACCGGAACAGAGCCGCAGGACGCAGCGCGGATTCGTAAGTTTCAGCGGCGAACGGACGAGACGCACTACATTATTCTTCCCGTTCCCGAAGCTGGCTATCTTCATGGAGGCAATGTGGACCGCTTCGAGCAAGGAATCCTGCGGAAGAAGCGGCAACTCGGTTCGGTCACGGATCCGACGAAGCATAACTGGGGCTTTCATCTGATGATACCAGCATGGCGGTTCGACCCCGAACATCTTTTCAGCCCGAACGCGAGCCGGGACATCATTACGCGGTCAATTGACGGGGCAATTGACGTCGCGTTACGTCACGATGTAGCTATATACATCACCATCGAAAACCTTGAGTGGGAAAACCGCCCTGACCTTTGGAACTTCAGCGATGAGAGCAAACCCGGCTACGATCCGGCCAACGCAAATAACGTCGAATGGATGAATTGGGATGGTACGCCGCACCCGCATCGTTATCGTGACTGGGGCCGCCCTGAACAGATGCCGCCTGTGATCTGCTACAACAGCCCCGCTGTGCAGCGAGACGTGAAACGACTTGCTGAAAAAGTCATTGGTCCTGCCATCGCAAACGGAATAGAGAGGCTCGCTGATGCGGGCAAGCAGTACCTATTCGCTGGAGTGACCGTGGGCGCCGAGCCCGCACTTCCCAACTATGCCGTTATCGATAAAGTCAATCCGCGAATTGCAGAAAGAATGCAGCGTGACGGCGTTCCTCGCGAGCGTTTAGGATTTAACGCGTTGACCAACCTTGGCTACACAAAAGACAATCCGCCTCAGGATTTTGCTAAAGCACTGGCGAAAGTAAATCAGGACTACATTTCGCTTTGGGCGCGGCATCTTGCGGAAGGCGGTGTTCCGTCGAACCGAATGTACAGCCATGTCGCTGCGGGAGCGGGCGTTGTTGGTTCACCCGGCGTGGAATTCACAAATGCTCCAATTTCAATCGCGTTCGCTGAATCTTGTCGCCCCGGTTGGACAACCTATCCGGTTGGCCCGCTGCAGCATGATTTTGGCGTACTTTATGAAGCACTTGCCGAGCATGACAACCCTCCATGGGCCAGCACTGAGGCGACACCCAGCGGCTTCGGACAGTCTGGTAAATCAATGGAAGAGTACCTTCGTTGGCACTTCGATTTCGGCGCGACGGTCGTCGTCTTCAACACAGGTGCAACTGACCCTGAGTTTGCCAAACGGCTGCATCAAGCCGTCTGGGGTGAGGAAGCGATTCACACTTATCAAAACTTCTTGCAAGGTGAACGTTAGAAGAGCTCCCCGATCTAAACGCTCTCGCTTACTTTCGATAGAGAGTCTATTTTTCGCAAATGGTCTCGATCAAAGCACTTATGGGTTTTGCATCCATCAATGGGAATGCAGCTTTCCAAGCACTGCCGAAGAATACTCTCGCGGTTTAGTTGACCGGTTGTCATTACCTCCGGAACGTACGTTCCGATCTGCGACAGAATGCCGGCGTGTGGCGTTGCTGTGGGTGGCTCTTAGGACTTACCGCCAAGCGGCCTGTCGTCGCGACACGCGGCGAATGTGGGGAACGCTCGGCCGAGTCTCCTCAGTACTTGGTCTTTGCCGCCGGGGCCATTCTGCCCGCGATCACCTGCCACCCGTTCTCGATGGGAATCACCAAAGACGATTGATCTCCAGAAGACGGAGATCGTGTGTCACAAGGAGCGTGGCGGACTGCTGGAATCGTACCGGCCAGCTGCCTAAGATCGGGCTTGGCGAAATTCTGCATTACAAATCAGCCACAACGACCGGCTGATCATGGTTGCGCTGCTCAAGAAGCGTGCGGAAGTGTTGCCGTAAAATCGAGTCCAATGGCAACCGCCTGCCACACCAGTTCTTTAGGAATTCCCGATTCCGAGTAAGGCTCAAGCCAAAACAGCTTCGGAAATCCCTGAAGAAACAGCTCCCAGAGTCCTTGTACCGCGCGCAGTTTTCACCGACTCAAATCGACAAGCACCTGTTTGTGTCCCACGACCGCGCGCATCATGAAAAAGAGCAGCCCTCTTGAACTGCTCTCGTCGTCGCGTTCGGGGAGCCGAAGAGTGGCTATTATTTGCCCATCGCACCCAACCAGATAACGGTTGTGGTGCCTATGAAGATCCCCAGTGCGGCCAAGATGGACCGCATCTTTTGAAGTAGCAAACTTTTCAGGCCGAGTGTGACTGTCTGCCCAAACGAACCGGTCATTGCCCAGCAGCCGCCTTTGCAGCTTCGATGGCAGCGTCAATCTCCTCGGCGGAAAGCTTACCATCCCTGTTCTTATCTGCCTCAGGAAATCCCCCACGGTTCTCCTCGGGTACTTCCTCTTCAGTTAGGAAACCATCACCATTTTTGTCGGCTGAAGCAATGATCAGCTTGCCAACACTAGTCTTGGTAAGCTCCTTGTCAGTGACTGCTGGCCTTAGTACTTCCTTTACTTCAGGCTCAAGCTCAACCAGCTTGTTAATACTGCCAGCTTGCTTCTTCAGTTCGAATGCATCGTAGAGTTCTCCAACTGCAGTCCGGGCTTCAAAACGCAATACGTCATCATCAATGTGGATGATTTGGTAAAGCTGTGTATCTTCTGCTAGTCGCTTCATAAACTTGTAACGGCTGTTGTCGTACATCTTCGGTCCGCTAACCGAGACGACGTAAATGGTTCCGTGTTCTTCATCAACGACTTGAACACCAGTGGGAACGTTTTCTATGTCTCGATCGCCCGCGGAATCCGCGTCAAGTTTTGGCGATGCGGTCTTCGCGGGTACTTTCTCTTCCGAATCAAGCTCATCAGGGACGTCAAATCCGGTTCGGCCATACGTATGGTCATGGCCTTGCAGAACCAGATCTACCTTGTGTTTATCGAAGATTGGCTTCCACAATGCGCGGATTTCAGCATTATCGCGGCTCTTTCCAGTGGAGTAGATGGGATGATGAAAAGTGCAGACCACCCACTGGGATTCGTTTTCGCTCAAAACTTCATCGAGCCAAACAGCTTGTTCTTCGAGCATGGTATTAGTGTTCATACCAATGATCCGAAGATTGTGGTAGACCAAGGTGTAGCAGCTTTCCTCGAGCCCCTTCGGCCCGTTCTCTGGAAATGCAAACTGAGGTCGCCAGTGGTGGGAGAGGCGGCGAGCACCAGATTCTTCGCGTGCTTGTTCGTGGTTTCCTGGAATAGCCACACTCGGCATCATCGCGTTGAGCCAAGCCCCCGCGCCGCACCATTCGCCCCATTCTCTATCGGCCTCTGCACGATTCACCAAATCTCCGGCGTGCAGCAAAAATGCTGCCTTCGGAGCATCTCGGTAGGCTTCGCGAATAACGCGTGACCATCTGGAACGCAGGTCGTTCTGGGCATCTCCAAAGTAGATAAAGGAGAATGGCTCATGCTCAGCGGCCGCCGTAGAAAACTGAAACCACTCGCTCCAGTTGGTTCCATCGCCTACGCGGTAGGCATATCTAGTTCCTGGATCTAGTTCTGTAAAGTTGACCGAGTGAAAATGCGCCGTATTCAGGTCCGTCTTCAACGCTTGACTCTTGGCCGTAAACTTTTTGGCATTCTCACCAAAGTTAGGTCCCCCGTCTGCGACAGCAATTTCGGCCAGCCCCACCTCGACCTCCGTTGATGTACGCCAAGTAACGGCTTGCGTTGACGTGGGATCTCCGGTCCAAGTCAGCACAATCCGATCTGGCATTGCCGTTGGCTGGTACAGCGCAGCAGGCTTCACAGCAGCCACAGGTGAATGTGTGTGATCCCCATCATGCGCCTGAAGCGGCGCAACAAGGAGCACAAAACTGAATAGACTTGGCAATAATCGACGCATACTTCCATCCCGCGTAAGAGTTAACATGTCTATTCGATTCAATCGAAACAGCTCAGAGCTGCCAGCTATTCTTAATTCTCATCTAAACAAATACGCACGCCTCATTTGCAGAAATACAAATGAATAATTCATTAAGTTGAAGCAAATTGACCTCCCCCCATAGAATTGCA
>DOPG01000248.1:0-120 GCA_003513555.1 Rhodopirellula sp.
AGAACCAGTTGCCAGTGATGTTCCATCCCCAGAACATGGGTTGTTTGACGCCGGCGGCGATCAGCTTTTCGCATGCGCCGATGACCTCATCCCAAGATTTTGGTAGATCGGCAGTCGAAT
>DOPG01000248.1:454-585 GCA_003513555.1 Rhodopirellula sp.
CATTGCAGAATGATAGCCGTCCTTCGAGAAGTCGGCTTCTGTGGCGATGTAGGGTTCTAGTGACTTGGCGATGCCTTTCTCAACTAGTATTGCCTGGCGGTTCAATCCCTGCATGGTGACGTCGGGAAGCT
>DOPG01000248.1:594-3985 GCA_003513555.1 Rhodopirellula sp.
CGTTGAGGACATCCATGTTGTAATAGCCAACCGGCAGCGAGATCGAGAACGGCAAGCCATAGACTTCATCATTGAAGGTCGACAGCGACAGCATAGCCTGATGATAGCCGTCTTTCTCGAAATCAGCTTCCTGCGCGATGAAGGGCTCAAGCGACTGGGCGATGTTTTTCTCAATCAGCGGCTGCTGGCGGTTCAGACCCTGCATGGTGACGTCGGGAAGCTTGTTGGCAACCGACTCGCGAAGGATCGAGTTAGTGCCGTCCTCGTAATTCTCATAAGGCGCACGGATCTTAATCTCGATGTCAGGGTGCTGCTCATAGAACTTTGGCAGGATCTTTTCATAAGTTACGTCGAAAAGGCCTGCGTAGGGGTAGGCAAATTCAACTGTCACCTTTGCTTGTACGGCGTTGACGCCCATGCTAACAGCAAAAGCGAGGAGGGAAGTAGCGAATAGTTTTTTCATGTTTTTTCCTTCTCTTAAAAAAGGGGTTCTCTGTAACTCGCAATTGCAGCGAACCCCGGCCACAAGGACGGAATTGCCCTTGAATTCAAACTCTATTTCATTCCAGTGAATGTTATACCCTCGATGAAACGTTTCTGTGCCATCAGAAAAGCAATCATCAGTGGAGCAACCACAATGACAGCTACCGCCATCATTGGTCCGTGAAGGTCGCCTTCCGTATCCTGCTTGAACACGCGCATGCCTAATGGAGGGGTAAACAGATTTGGATCACCGGTTATAACGACGCGGGGCCAGAAGTAGTCATTCCAGTGCGCCACAACTGAGAATATTCCGAAAGCCAAAAGTGCCGGAACGGCTGTCGGCAGCATCACTCGCCAAATGATCGAAAACTCGCTCATACCATCCATTCTTGCAGCATCGATAAGGTCGTCAGGCACGGTCAAAAAGAATTGTCGCATCAAAAAAATCCCGAAGACTGATATGGTCCACGGAATTATCAGAGCGGCATAGGTATTGGTCAAACCTAACTTCGCAAGTATTACGTATAGTGGAAGGGCAATGGCGTGAACAGGCACTAACAAGCACAATAGCACGATCGAAAAGATGAAATCTCGGCCCAAAAAACGAAGCTTGGCGAGGGCGTAGGCCGCTGGGAGCGCCACTACCACTTGGATTAGGAAAATCGACAGAGTCACTATGACGCCATTAAGAAGATAGCGAAGCAGAGGCGCTTTAGTGAACGCCATTGAATAGTTCATTAAGGCCGGTCGGCTTGAACAACTTGTCTCGACTTCCTTTAAAAGGATATTGTAAATTTCGCGCTCTGTCTTGCCGGGGTAACTTGTTTTTGCGACTTCAATCTCTTTGCGTTCCGGCGTGTTTGCCTGTAGGCAATCCTTGTCCAGAACCAGGGATTGAGATCCAAAGAAGCCGGCATTCACACCGCCTGGGCTTAGCCCCGTCTCAATTTCACGCTGCGATTGCAGCGAGTAACTCAGCATGAAGTAAAATGGCAGAATTACGACCAGTGCGCCAAGGATTAGCGCCGTGTGCTTTAGTGAGTTGCCGATGTCATAGCTCATGAATAATGCACCCTCCGCTCAACCAGGTAGCGTTGAACCAAGGTGATAAACATCACAAAAATCAGGAATATAATGGTGATGGCGGACCCTATCCCGATAAGATTCTGCTTAATACCTTTTTCGAAGATTGCAAACATCATCACGTAGGCGGACTTGCCAGGGCCAGCTGAACCAAAGCCGTAGAAGGCTTCAACGATATCGAAGACTTGGAACCCGCGAATAGTGCTGATGGTAACAACAAAAACGGTTGTTGGGCCCAGGGCTGGCCAGGTCACCAAGCGGAATCTATCCCACGCAGAGCCAGCACCGTCCATTTGGGCAGCCATGTATAGCTCGCGCGAAACGCTCGTTAGACCAGCAAGATATAACACCATGTTAAAACCAAAATTTTGCCAAACACCAATAAAGCAAATCACCCAAATTGCGTACTTTTTGTCTCCTAGCCAGTTTGGCATCACATCCGCACATGCGTTGCCATACCAACTAGTCAAAGGATCAAACCCAAAATAGGCGCCGCTCAGAACCCCGTAGGCAAACTCGACATCACATCCAGATGCAAGCGTCCGGTTGATTACGCCGGCAGTAGGGTGAAGCATTATCTGCCACACGATAGCCATGGCCATAAGAGTTGCCATAACTGGGAGGAAATAAATCGTCTTGTACACGTCACGGAAGCGCGTAACAGAGTTGATGGCGAGCGCGGCGGCTAATCCCAGCAAAACGCTCAGTGGCACCACTACAAGAACATAGGTCAGCGTAGCTCCCCACATCTTTTCGTAACTGCGGCGTGTGAAAATTTTTTCAAAATTTTCGAAAGCGACGAAGTCAAAGCCAGAATTTCCAAGAGAGTAATTCGTGAACCCGAGACCGAGCGCCATCAGAACGGGGATAAAGAAAATCAATCCCATCAAGATGATGGCTGGCGCAACAAACCAATACGCAGATCTTGATCCAGTACTCATGCTACGGCATCTTCCAAGTGTTCCCTACCACGAATTCTGTTACCACTCTCATCGAAAAAGAGCATTGAGTTGGGGTTGATCGACAGCCTAAGCACCTCGCCAATATTGATGGCACTACCTGTTGGTGCGTCGAGCTTGAGGATGATTCTGCAGCCAGCAACTGCAAGCTCTGCATGAACAAAAAATTCCGAGCCAAGGTTCTCGACATGCCTAACAACGGCTTCCGGCTTATTATTTGCGTTACTAAGTGTCACATGCTCGGGACGGAAGCAAACATGCTTGATTAACTGTAGGTCAATGTCGGCCTTTAACAATTGTGCCTTTGACGGCATTTTGAGTTTCGCTATGACTTCGTCGGTGAGTTCAAGCCTGTTTATTTTTGGCGATCCAAGAAATTCGGCTACCGATAAAAATTCTGGTTGGTTGTAAATTTCCTCAGGTGTGCCAATTTGAACAATCGTTCCATCCATCATGACCGCAACGCGGTCAGACATCGTAAGAGCCTCGGACTGATCGTGCGTTACATAGACAAATGTTGTCTCAAGATTTCTGTGTAACTCGCTTAACTCGGCCCTCATATGGACGCGAAGTGCCGCATCGAGATTAGACAACGGCTCGTCCATAAGAAATGCGAGCGGCGTGCGTACCATTGCTCGGCCAAGGGCAGCGCGCTGCCTTTGGCCACCAGAAAGTTGCCCAGGACGACGCTCTAGATACTCATTGATCCGGAGTGTGGCAGCAGTTTCTTCAACTTGGTTATTAAGCGATTGATACTTGCCTGGCGCAATCAATGGCCCTATTAAAGGAAGTCTCTGAATGATCGATAAGTCACGCAGTTTCAGAGGTGTTTTCATATTTTCCCGCACAGACAGGTGGGGATATAG
>DOPG01000380.1:0-1361 GCA_003513555.1 Rhodopirellula sp.
TGGGGCTCTCGGAAGCGCTGGGTAGTGGCACTCTGTGATAGAGTGGCGCGTTCACCAAGGTCAGCCACGACCGCGAGCGCAACTGGGGGCGTCGCGAGACGGGTCTGTGGTTTCGCTTGGGCTGCACGGCGACCTGCGTCCCGTATCGGCATTTGCCGGGGGATTCGCATCGAAGCTGTGTTGCATGCTCAAGCAGGCTCGCATTTATTTCCCTTGTCGACCAAGTGTCCACGTGTTTTTGAGACCTATCTGTCGCGATCCGTTGCGTTTTTCCGCATTGGCGTGTCGTTCCCGTCACAGCTTCCGTGGGGCTTTGTTTCCCAAATTTCGCTCAAAAATTCACTGGCAACGTCTTTTCGGCATACAGCCCCGCCTTGGCCGCTGTCGCAAGCGCTGGTCGCATTCGGGAGCCGACTGTTTTAGGATCCTAGAAAAGCTGCGGCGTGCCGGCTACGAGGCCATGGGTTATGTGTAAACTAGTGGGGTTCACCTCGCAGGGCGTGGTTTGGCGATTTGTTGGTGCGGTCGATTGGGGCAGTCGGTTGCAAGTTTGTTCTTTTCCGTCCCGTTCGGCTCATTGTGACGTAGTTGATTGGCTGCAGCCGAGCCTCATCTGTTTGGTGTCATCAGTCCATGGCAAAGCGAAATGATTTGAAGAAACGCCTCAAGGCGGCGGATCGCCGCCGTAGTCGGCGCCAAGCGGCTCAAGGCTCCGCCATCAAAGCGGCTCCTCGTCAGCCTTCCGTCAGTCCATCGGACATGATGGTTGAACGCCTGATGTCTTACGTCAGCGAAGACAAGTCGCCGTCGGATGTCGTGGCGATGGCTGCGTTGAAAGCTTGTGCCCGCGGCGTTTTGCCAACGAAGGATCCAACGCGGGCTTTAGCGATGAAGATTGAAGAGGTGGCAAGTCAGCCGGGCGTCACTGCACGAGCTTATCGAGGAGCACTCAAGGAGCTCATTGAAGCTGCCACGCTTCACGAGGGAAGTCAAAAAGAGACCCCCGGCGCGTTTCTTGCATATCTGTCGATCTTAGCCGAGAGTGTTTAGATCAACTTATCTCGACCGTTGCACAGCACGCGGCCACGGTCTTGATTCAGTGAGCTGCAGCCCGGAAATACGAAAATACTAGGTGGAGGCAGGGCTGTCAGGAGCAGGTGTTCGCGATGCGGCCGTTTGGTTTCTCCGGGCGGTTTCTGCGGACGCCGCTAGGCAGGCCGCATCAGCCCTTCGCTCAACTTTATTGCCGTGAACCCCTGCATTCTCGTTGACGTTCTGTATTTTTGCGAGCGTCACGGCAAGCTCCACTGTGCCGTGGTGAGTCACGGTTGGCACGGATGCAAAGCCATGGTGCGGTCAGC
>DOPG01000380.1:1605-6891 GCA_003513555.1 Rhodopirellula sp.
CAGCTGCCCGGTCATGGTGCGGTCAACTGCCCGGTCAGCTGTCTGACGGTTGTTTGCGAAGTTGAAGCCATTCGCTGTGGAATGAGCCTTCTTTGTCAACTCGGCGGTACGTATGGGCACCAAAGTAATCACGCTGAGCCTGCAGCAGGTTGGCAGGCAGGCGGGCGAGCCGGTAGCCATCGTAGTAGCACAGGGCAGTGCTGAAGGCGGGCACAGGAATTCCGAGCACAGATGCGGCGGCGACAACGGCACGCCATGACTCCTGAGCATTCTCAACGGCCTCTTCGAAGAACGGTGCAAGTAGCAGGTTCTCGAGGTTGGGGTTCGTCTCGAAGGCTTCCTTGATCCGATCGAGGAACTGAGCGCGGATGATGCAACCTCCTCGCCACAGCAGAGCTGCGTTTCCGTAGTCGAGATCCCAGTCGTGCTCAGCCGATGCAGCTTGGAGCTGCACAAAGCCTTGCGCATAGCTGACGATTTTGGAGGCATAGAGTGCTTGGCGGACAGCCTCGATGAAAGCTTCGCGGTCACCAATGAGACTTTGGGCAACAGCTGACATCTCTGGATTAGATGTCGCGGCTGGGCCCTTGAGTTTTTCGCTGGCTCGGACGCGCGCCTCCTTTTGAGCCGACAGACCGCGGGCGAAGACTGCCGTGGTTACCAAAGTGCTGGGGACTCCCAAGTCGAGCGCAAGCTGACTCATCCACTTTCCAGTACCTTTGGCGCCGGCAATGTCGAGGATTTTGTCGACAAGGAAGCCGTCGGTGTCTTGATCGTCTTTGACGCTGAAAATATCGCGGGAAATCTCGATCAGGTAACTCTGCAAGTCACCCTGGTTCCATTTTTCAAAGACGTCATAGAGCTCATCGTTATTGAGGCCACCGAGCTCGTGTAGCAATTGGTAGGCTTCGCATATCAGCTGCATGTCACCGTATTCGATGCCATTGTGGACCATTTTGACGTAGTGGCCAGCACCGCGGGGGCCTACCCATTCGCAGCATGGAATTTCGTCATTCGCACCGACTTTGGCGGCGATCGCTTGAAACATCTCCTTAACCTCAGGCCAAGCCTCCTTCGTGCCACCGGGCATCAGGCTTGGCCCTTTGAGGGCCCCTTCTTCACCGCCTGAAACTCCACAGCCGATGAACTGCAAACCGGCTTCTTCGACGCGTTTGGTGCGCCGTTCAGTGTCTGCGTAGTGCGTATTGCCGCCGTCGATGATGATGTCGCCCGGCTCGCAAAGTGGGATCAGTGACTCAATGATGGCGTCGACGGCGGGCCCCGCCTTGACCAGCAGCATTAGCTTGCGGGGCCGCTTGACCGATTTGACGAAGTCTTCAATCGAGTGCGTGCCCACAAAGTTCTTGCCAGCTGCCCTGCCCTTGATCAGGTCGTCCACTTTTTCCGTCGTGCGGTTGTACACGGCGACCTTGTAGCCGCGGCTTTCCACGTTCAGTGCGAGGTTCTCACCCATCACAGCCAAACCAATCAGACCAAAATCACAGTCGCCACTCATCGTTATTCCAAGCGTTTCTAGGTAATCGGGGTAGAACCAACGATTCTAGGCTCTGCTGAAAAAACGAAAAGGCCATGACCGCAGGAAGCGTTTCATGCGTTGTCTTAAAAAGGCCAATGTGGATGGGAGTGAATGCTTGGCCCCGTGTACAGGGCAAGTGTGTCTACCCCCTGCCCTGTCCGTTCCCGTTTTCGCGGATATTCCGAATGATGCGGTTAGGTCGAGGGGGACAGGTTTGCGGCATTCCGTTGCGGCCCAAGGGCGAATAATCGTGAGAGAGTTGCTTGCCCGGCGGAGACTATGGGCTACCTTTCCACGTTGACTCTCCGTTTCAAAGCGCTTCGATGTCCATTTGGGTAAGGCGAACGTTGTTTTGGCGATTGTCGGCACGCTGATTGCAGACAAATCAGCTGGGTTTCCGATGCTTATTTGTGATTCAACAAGAAATTTCATCCATTTTGGAAGGGATTTGCATCGCAATGGGAGCAGCGAAAGCCCGATATAAGCGGCACGATCGGAAGAATTTGGCTATTTTGTCACTCTGATCGCTTCGCGACCCATGAGTTTGTTGATAGACCGAGTGGCTCCGACTATCGTCTGAGTAGTACTGCGTAGACGCTGCGCGGGCACTCATCTTCACCGTTCAAGCCAAGCACGGCCCACTGATGACCAATTTTAAACGTTGTTTCGCGTTATTCACGCTCCTGACTGGTTCCCTGATCACACTTCCAAGCTTGTTCGCCCAAGGTGGCGGCGGTGGCGGTGGCGGTGGTGGCGGTGGTGGTAACGATGGACCGACCTTTTCTCAGCCGGTTGCTGGTATCGATGTTGATGCTGCAGGCGTATTGAAGGTTCGTCAGTTCGACCCGCGGCTCGCAAAACAAAGACTGGCAGCAGCCAAAACAAAGGTTGGCGATAGCGACGTCATGCAGTCAGCCGATCTGCGAAAGGTGTCGCTAAATCGCCTGGAGGCTGCGATTGCGTCGCGGATCGCCAAGGGTGAGGGCATTGATGAGGAGATGCAGGCACTGGCTGGCCTGACTTCGATCGAATACGTGTTCTTTTATCCAGAGACGAACGACATCGTGGTCGCCGGACCTGCCGAGGGTTTCTTCGCCGATCCTACTGATCGCCTTATTGGGATGGAAACAGGTCGCCCCGTGGTGTTGCTGGAAGACTTGGTCACTGCACTTCGGGCTTATCGCCCCGGCTCTCGTGGCGAGTCTGTCATCAGCGTGTCGATCGATCCTACGGCAGAGGGTTTGCAGCGAATGAATAACTTTCTCGCTTCCGTTCGCGGTCGGGTAAGCCCTTCGGATGCTCGCCGACTTGCCAGCGGCCTTAAGCAGAACCTAGGCCTGCAGAAAGTCACCTTCAAAGGAATTCCAACCTCAACTCACTTCGCCCGAGTGTTGGTCGAAGCTGACTACAGAATGAAGTTGGTTGGGATTGGGTTGGAGCGTTTGCCCGTTCGAGTGATGAGCTATGTTGAACGAGCCAAGCCGAGTGCTGTCGCTGCCAATGCAATGGAACGCTGGTACTTCCAACCAAATTACGATGGCATCGCCGTCAGTGAGGACGGCTTCGCAATGAAGATCAAGGAACGAGGCGTTCAGCTTGTTGGGGCTAACGAGCGGGTTGCCAACGGAGGACAGCGAGTTGCGTCGGGACGAGTGAACAGAGCGAGTCAAGCATTCTGCCAGGATTTCACCAACAAGTTCCCAGAGATCGCTGCCAAGGTGCGTGTCTACGCCGAACTGCGACAGTTGATCGACGTCGCGATCGCGGCGGCTTACATCCAGCAACAAGATTTTTGCGGACAGGCCGGCTGGAACATGCCAGTCCTGATGGATGAGTCAAAGGTTAACGTTGAGACTTATGTGGCACCATCGCAGGTGGAAACTGCTGTGAATGCTATCTGGAAAGGAAACACGTTGATGACGCCACTTGGGGGTGGCGTCAACATGCAGCCCAAGTTGGCTATCACCAGTAGTCGCGTAAAGGTTGACTCCGACGGCGATAACAATCGAGTCAAGCAATCTGCTGGTCCATCCAAACTTGCTGATGGCCAATGGTGGTGGGATTGATCGTCTGAAACGAACCGATTTTCAATGCATAGCAACCTATGACAACTGCGGAACGAGTTACTCGTTTCGCAGTTTTTTTTGGTCTACCTAGCCAATGAGCTGACGCTGAGGCAGGAGCGGCAAACGAGTGACTGGGCAAGGAATTTCGAGGTTTGCGGTGCTTTTGCCGTTCTGGAATCGTCATCTCGGTATCGTAAGATGATGATGTCGAGTTCCTCGTACCGATGCTGAGCGTTCAGTAGAGGCTTGGGCAGTGTGATCAACTAGGCATTGAAATCGACGAAGCAGGGCCGGGGTGAAGGGTTCAAGTCTTTCCTAATACTGAGTGAAATGACTGAAAAGCACACGATTGCGATGGGTGACAAGTTGGTGACAAGGAAAGGTGAAAATGAGTCATCTTGATCCTGAGCAAGCCTTGCGTTTGGCTGATAGTGAATGCCGCTTATTGTTGGTGCAGGACCAAGTGCAGCCCTGTCCGTATTTGGCTGGCGTGACGGCTCGAATGCCCTTGCGACTTCCCGTAGGCCCAGTCAGTCCCAGCGTGACTGATCAGTTGCTGTCGATGGGTTATCGCCGAAGTGGAGACTTCGTTTACAACACAGCTTGCCCTGCTTGTAGTGAATGTAAGCCCACTCGGATCGAGGTAGAGCGTTTTCGGTATACAACATCGATGCGGCGAGTGCTGAAGCGAGGGAATCGTGAACTGACCTGCGAATGGGGTAAGCCTCGGGTCGATGCAAAGCGTGTTTGGCTGTTCAATTTGCATCGAAGCAAGCGAGGTTTAGGGCAAGGGGCTGGTGAAATCGATCTCGAGGGCTATCGAATGTTCTTGGCCGATAGTTGCTGTGATACTCAGGAACTGTCAATCTGGTTAAATGACGAGTTGGTTGCGGTTTCGATTGTTGATACGGGTGCCATGAGTTTTTCGGCGGTTTATACGCATTTTGATCCGCATGCCATGAAATACAGCCTTGGCACTTACGCACTGCTGCGCCAGATCGAATATGCAATCGAGACGGGACGCAAGTATCTTTATCTCGGAATGTATGTGGCCGAAAACAGGCACTTGAATTACAAGGCTCGATTTCGACCTCAGCAGCGTTTGATCGATAGCCAGTGGCGTGATATTCCAGATTCGGACGCCTAAGCACCCCGGAATGAAGCATATCAGCGTGCGGGGAAGCCGGAATGGGGCAGCAGGCCTTAGGCTTTTTTGGTTGGATCAATCACCCGCCAGTGGCCGCATGTTGTGTCACCGGACGACCAGCTCAGGTCCGCATGCCAATCGTCGGCGTGTAGCTTTTTAAAACAGTTCTGGTGTAGCATTCTGCCGCGATTTGTGAGATGGCTCAACGCTGAAGCGGGTGGACCGCTATTTGCTCTTCTTTTTTGACTGAAGCATCTGATGAGTAAGTTGGGGCCTGAGAGGAAGGGGATGGAAAGCTGGGAGCTTTTGAATCCAGGGCCAGTTTGGGTTGCCTCGCGGCACGCCGAGGGAACGAGGCATCCTCGCGGTGATGGTAATTACAAGGCGGTAAGGGTAAGGCGGTAAGTGCGTGATGCGCTTAGCGTTAAAACAAGGTCGTGCAACGTGGGTGGCGTTAGATGGGTCGGCGTCCGGCTGTGGTTATCCTGCTAAACTGTTCTTTGATCAGAACTGGGCAGTATCATCGGTCATCGGTC
>DOPG01000380.1:7112-13989 GCA_003513555.1 Rhodopirellula sp.
TCATCGGTCATCGGTCGCGGATGGTACTTTTTTCGATCGCTCGAATTTGCTCCTATTGATGTTTCGTAACGCCGTTCTATCACTCTGAACACAGGAATCCTAATGTTGCACTCTAATCTCAATCGCAACCATGGTGCATTCGCTCGGTACGTTGTTCTGCTATCAGTGGTGGTTGTCACCGGTTGGATGAGTTTGGAGTCACAGTCCCAAGAGGCTGGGGATCCCGATGTTGGAGGGTTTTTAGCAGCAGGGGAGTTTTCATCTGCCACGGGGCGAGGACTGCACTTGCCGGTGAATCAGAGAGACTTTGTGCTCGCCCAAGTGGCAGGGGCACAGGGCAGCGTGGGGGAAACCAGTGCGGCGAATAGCACGATCCGCGGCATCGAGTCATCTTTTCGTCGTGATGACGCCATCGCCGAGGCGGGCGGGGGCGCCGGCGGCGGCAGCTTTGCTGATTTTCAGTCTTTGATGGATCTGATTCAGACCACAATTGTTCCTGACACATGGGAGGCACTTGGCGGTCCCAGCAGCATGTCGCCCTACCCGCAAGGCGTTTATGTTGACCCGGCAGGAACCGTGCTGGAGTGTGCAAGCTTGCCCGTGGATGATGGGCTGGCAGAATTGAAAACACTTCTTGGCGATGCAGCGGGTAATCTGGATTCGGAACTTGCATGGCGACAGCCGACAAAAATGCGTTGCGTTTCTCTGCGGCGTTTGCTCGATGCATGGACCGCAATGCGTATGCGAGGAGCCCTACCGGGTGAGTCCATGATGCACATGGCCGGTTTGTCTCGCATTCAATATCTGTTCATTGATGAGAACGACATTGTGCTTGCGGGGCCTGTAGGCGGGATCGAAACGCGTCGCGGTTGGCATGTTGATCGTGCATCGGGCTTAACCACCCTGCGTTTTGACTTCTTTCTTGCTTGTCTTGCTTCTGCGGTCGGAAATCAGCCGTTCGGATGCACGATTGATCCAACGACCGAGGGATTGCAAAACGCAGCCAAGGTTGCAGCGGCGGTTCAGGCCGACAAGTTGCCCATTGGAAAAGCCGATGCTGCGATGGTTGCGGCGTTGGGAATGCAAAGAGTCGAGGTTTTCGGTACTGCTGGCGATACACCGATGGGGTGCCTGATGGTTGAGGCTGATCGTCACATGAAGCAACTTGCGCTGGGGTTGGAGGCAATGCCTGAGGGAGCACGCAACTACTTCGATGTGGTTGAGGAAAATATTGAGGCAGGTGTTCCCAACGACCTGCTGCTGCGGTTGTGGTTCACCTCGGCGCCCCGCCCGGTGCGGGCTGACGCGGAGCGGACCGTATTTGAACTTGCGGGGACTCCGGTACGTCTAAGTGGACAAAATGAGCGTGCAATGGCAAATGGTCGACGCGGAAATGTGACGCGTGATCCGCGTTCGGAGGAGTTCGTGGAAGACTTCAACCGAAACTGGCATGCCATTCGAGGTGCCTACCCGATTTATGGTGCTTTGGAGTCCATTTATCGAACAGCCTCTGCTGCCGAACTGATGCATCGTTATGCAGATTCAACGCGGCAGCGGGCCCTCTTGGAATCGTTGATCAGCAGCAGTCCCTCTTCGATGTTTCAAATGGGAAATCCGCGGCAAGTGATGTCGATCGCCGTCATGAATTCCATGAGGAAAGGCCGTAGAACACATCATGTCTTGCTCGCGAGTGGGGGAGTCTCGGTGAATGCAAAGCAGACTCTGGTCTCAAAGATCGCGGATTATCCTTCTTTGTCTTCCATGAACCGACCAGCAAATAATCCACCTAAGTTGCTCCACAAGTGGTGGTGGAATGTTGGACGCTGAAGCGCTGGATTTCATTGGCCTGTCAGCAAGGTTGCCTGCCAGGTGAAGACATGGCGTGCGTGATATCGTATTTTGCCAATCTCGGAGAGCCGTCGCTCAGTTCCGTTTCCCTTCTTCTTGCGTCCGCGTATCTGTGCGTGTAGGGTGACTTTCCGGTGGGCGGTGAATGGCTCGCCCGCTGCGAGTTGTTCGTGAACTCTGGCTACGGTATCTGTCATGTTGCGGTTTGTTTTCTTTCGTGGCTGTGGTCTGTTTCCTTTGAACAGTGCTCTCTTGGGGGGCATCGTCTGTTTATGGGTTCAGGGAATCGAGTTGTCACAGGCTGATGAACCTGCACCATTGGAGTCCGGTGAGATGAGGACTTCGACCAGTGGATTTCGTGCTGCTCCTCTTGAAGTCCCTGAAGGATTCTCTGTTGAATTAGCTGCTGGTCCACCCTTGGTCACGCATCCGACCATGGCTGCGTTTGATGATCGGGGAAGACTGTATGTTTGTAACAACGCGGGCGTGAATTTGAGTAATGAGGATTTGGAGGAGCAGCTTCCAAATTCAATTCGGCAATTGGTGGACGAAGATGGCGACGGCCTTTTTGATTCTTATCGTGTCTTTGCAGACAAAATGACTTTTCCGATGGGCGGTGTCTGGCACGATGGCTCGTTGTATGTCGCTTCGCCACCAAATATCTGGCGTCTGACGGACACTGATGACGATGGGATTGCAGACCGCAGAGAAGCTATTGTCAGCCGTTTTGGCTACAACGGAAACGCTGCCAGTATTCATGGCTGCTTTTTCGGGCCGGATGGAAGACTCTATTGGACCGACGGCTATCACGGGCATGAGTTCAAAGACCAGCAAGGAAACGTGATGAGCCAACGTGAGGGATCCTATCTGTTCTCGTGCCGTCCTGACGGATCAGATAAGCGGATTCATTGCGGTGGTGGAATGGACAATCCCGTTGAAATCGATTTCACTGATTCCGGAGATATGCTGGGGACAGTCAATATTTTATATACGCGACCGAGAGTTGATTGCCTGGTGCACTGGTTGCATGGCGGAGCGTACCCGCATCGAGAGCGTGTGCTCAATGAACTCAAAGTCAGTGGTCCGCTGTTGAAGCCAGCGCATCGTTTCGGGCATGTCGCAGTCTCAGGCATGACTCGTTATCGCAGTGGGCTTCTCGATTCGAGTTGGACCGATGACCTGTTTGTGACATTTTTCAATAGTGGCAAGGTTGTGCGTTTGAAGACGCAGTCGACGGGTTCAACCTATGAGTTCACCCAGCATGCGTTTCTGAGTTCTGCCAGTCGTGAATTTCATCCGACGGATGTGTTGGAAGATGCTGATGGCAGTTTGTTGGTGGTTGATACCGGAGGCTGGTTTTATCGAGGCTGTCCTACCTCGCAGTTCGCAAAGCCTGAATTGATTGGTGGTATTTATCGTGTTCGTCGTGACGGCAAGGCGAGACGCACAGATCCTAGGGGAATGTTAGTTCCGTGGGACAGATTAACCCCTGCGGAATTGTTAGAGCTTTTCGCCGATAAGCGGCATGTTGTGCGAGAAACAGCGGTCAATCAGGCGGTCACGCGTGGGCCCGAAATGATTTCAGTCTTGATTTCTGCAATCAGGACCGCTGATCCTCTTGTGCGACGTCATGCGATTCTTGCTCTAGGGCGTCTTTCCCAAGATCCGGGTTGCGCCAAGGCCTCGGTCTCAGCACTCATGCTGGCAGTTAAAGATTCGCGACCCGAGCTAAGGCAGTTGGCTTGTCGTAGCTTGGGATTTAGCCATGGACCTGTTGATGTTGCCGGGTTGGTCACGTTGTTGCAGGATTCGAGTCCGCACGTTCGTAGGCAGGCTCAAACCACGTTGGGAATGAGGAAAGATCTTTCTGCAGTGCAGCCCTTGATTCAGGCTTTGGCCGGGGCGGACATCGATCGCAGTGAACGGCATGCCATCGTTTATGCTTTGATTGAGATCGGCGACGCTCAAGCAATTCGAAATGCATTGGGCAGTGTTGATGCGGGGCGTGTCTTGGGAGCCGTGCAGCGGCAAAATTTGCTAATGGCCATTTCGCAGATTGATGATGCAGAAATGACAAAGGATGAGACTTTGGAGCTGATGTTTGGTTCTGAGGATGCCGTCTTGCAACTCGTTGCGTTGAAGGCTGCACAGTTGCATCCCGAGTGGGGTAACGATCTTGTTGTCAGACTGCAATCGCAGATTGCCGCATCAGACGATCCAAGTAGTGGTGCGAAGTGGTTGTTTTCCCGGTTGTTACATCAGGAAGCCGTGGCGAAACTAGCCACGATGATGCTGCTGGATACCGAGCCGACCAAACAGGTCCTTGCTCTCAACGCGATTGCTGAGGGTGATTGGAAACAGCCCCGTGTTCCGTGGATTCGTCCGGTCGCTGAATTGATGTTGGGCCAGCAGGTCGATGTGGCGAGGGCGGCGATCGCTGTCGCTGTCAGATGGCCCCAGGAGGATTGGCTGAAGGGGTTGCGTGTCGTCGCAGATGATCAAAAGCGTCCAGTTGATCTGCGGATGGATGCGCTGGCAGCCCTTCACGCAGGTACGATCCCTACTGAAACACTCATGCAATTGATTCGGTTGTATCGTGATTCTATCTCGCCCACTGAATCTGATCGCGCTGCACAGATCATAGGTAATGCCCGATTGAATTCAGAGCAATTGGTCTTGGTAGCACCTCTGCTGGCGAATGCTTCGCCCGGGCAGTTGCGAGATCTGATTCGCCCTTTCCAGCAGGCACTTCCGCAATCGGTGGCGGATCAATTCCTTGCGGGGGTTCATGACGCGGCAGCCCTGCTGTCGCTTCCTGAACATGAGCTGTCAGATGTGATCAAGCGTTTTCCGCGTGAATCGATATCAATGGGTAACAAGATTCTGGACCGTTTGAAAAAGCATCATCGGGAAAAACTTGGCCGACTTGAAAAACTTCGTAGTCGTCTGAGTGAGGGGAATGCCAAGCGTGGTCGATTGTTATTTGCATCCGAAAAAGCAAAGTGCAGCAGTTGTCACCGCGTTGGTGATCTGGGACAGGCTGTGGGGCCCGATTTGACTACGATTGGCGCTAATCGGTCGGCAACGGACTTGCTCGAATCGATTGTGTTTCCGTCTGCCAGCATCGTGCGCGATTATTCGACATGTCAAGTTTTGACGCTGAATGGTCGCGTGTTCTCTGGAATCCTTGTTTCTGAATCCAGTGACGCAATTCAGTTGCAGCAGGCGAGTGGGGAGCTGATTCGTATCCTGCAAAGCGATATTGAGCGAGTTGACCTCGGAGGTGTGTCAATCATGCCAGCTGGGCTGGACCAGTCGCTCACGGAAGGTGAACTGACGGATATTGTGAATTATCTGCAGTCGTTGAAGTGAGTTTCTCGAAACGACAACACATGTCTTTGTCTCTCATTACTTAGGTTCGGCGGGATAACGCGATGACGGACAAAATAGATCACACGACCCGACGCGATTTGTTTCGGAAAGCTGGCGTTGGGGCAACGGCTGGGCTGGTGTCAGGGATCGTCGATGCGGGGCGGGTTTGTGCGACGCAAGTTGCGACATCGAAACCCCATGTGGATTCAGACGTTGAAAGTGATAATCTAATCACTCGCGAAAACGCTCTGCCCGGTGCAACGGATTGGCAGTTAACGAGGGTTCGCACCGAGCCTGCTGATGGTGTGCGATGTCCGGCAATTGAAGGTTTCTGTACTCGCCAAAGTGTGCATGCCGGAGAGACTTTGGGAATCTGCGTTTCCACCGCACTGGCCAAACCTTTTCAGTTGGAAATCTTCCGAACCGGGTACTATGGAGGGCGTGGTGCTCGCCTTGTGAAAACCATTGATGCGGTACAAGGCAAGCAGCAGGAGACACCTGTGAAAGCTGAGAAGCATCTTCGAGAGTGCACTTGGACGCCGGCCGTTGAACTGAAGATCCCGGACGATTGGATCAGTGGTGTGTATATCGGGCGGCTGACCACCGAGTCTGATGAGACCGGATTTGGCTATTGGCAAAGCTATGTTGTATTCATCGTCAAAGATGAGCGTCCGGCTGATGTGCTTGTGCAGTGCAGTGATAATACGTGGCAGGCCTACAACGAGTGGCCACTGCGAGATTCCGTCTACACTCATCCCAAAGGAACTCAGGGACCATGGGCAGATGTTAGTTTTGATCGACCGTATGGTAAATATCCGCAGATCTTCGATAATCCACAGACGATTGGCTCAGGCGAGTGGCTGTGCTTTGAATATCCCATGGCCTACTGGCTTGAGAAGCACGGCTATGATGTTAGCTACTGCAGCAACAGCGACATGCTGACTCCAGAGCGTGGCTTGAAATGCAAAGCCTTCTTAAGCGTGGGGCACGATGAATACTGGGATCTGCGTCAGTATCACAGTGTGACTACCCTGCGGGACCAAGGGGTGAGTCTGCTCTTTTTCTCAGGCAATTCTGTGTGTTGGGTCAGTCCATTCAGGCCCAGCGCGAAGGGCCAGCAGAATCGTATTCTGTTTCGAGGTGGGCCGTACGGCGGCGACTACAAGTGGGCTGAACTAAGAGAGCGGCAGCATGGACCCTTCCCTCACCGAGGACCTGATGAAGGTTACTTGATGGGGGCACGCAACGTCGATCCGGTCAATGGTGGCGGTGATTGGGTCTGCACTTTGCCTGGCCATTGGCTCTATGAGGGAACCGGTCTGAAATCAGGAGATACGATTCCCGGGTTGATCGGTTGGGAATACCATGGTGATCCGCCGCAGGACCTCAAGGGATTGCAGATCGTGGCTGAGGGAACGGCTTTACAGGGAGGGCGAAATCCGCAGCAATGGGCTTCGACTATTTACCCGGGACCAGCCGGGAACTTTGTTTTCAATGCATCGACCATCTGGTGGTGCCAAGCCTTGTCTAGTCCGCCTGGTCACATGTTGCCATGGTCGCATTGGTCCCGACCACACGGACCGGACGATCGAGTGCAGGTAATGACGCACAACCTCTTACGTCGCGCGTTTGCCTGATTCAGCACCTGATTCAGCAC
>DOPG01000380.1:14205-14727 GCA_003513555.1 Rhodopirellula sp.
TGATTCAGCACCTGATTCAGCACCTTATGCGGCCAGTATGCCATCTGGTCGTGTTTTAGCCGCTTATCGCGGTCCTCAGAAGCGTCTACTTTCTGTTTCTAACGCACGCTCCGCCGCGGACTTGGCATCCGATCGTTATGGTAACGATACACTGTGATCCTTCGGGTCGGGCGTTGTGGTCTGGCCAATAGCAGGTTTCGGTCACTACTGCAGTTGAAGTGGTTGTTCGGTACTCCCGTTACGGCAAACGTCTAAATGGGAAAAAAAACGATTAAATTGCGCCCAAATTGCCTGATCGCTCCGCCTTGAAACTAAGCTAACTTCGTAAACCCTGATCCGTGGGATTAAAAGTCGTGCCAGAATCGCTCGTTGAACTAGCTGATCGAATGTTTGTAGGGCCTGTGTGGCCTGCATCGATTCTTGTTTGTTTGATGGTTGCCTACGCCGTGTTGGCGTTGATAGGACTGATCGATTTGGGGTTTGACCCACCTGATTTGGATTTGGATCCGGGGATTGATTTGG
>DOPG01000380.1:14938-33534 GCA_003513555.1 Rhodopirellula sp.
TGGATCCGGGGATTGATTTGGATCCCGGTTTGGACATGGATGTGGCCGTTGACGGTGTTGGCTTGGATGTAGCAGATGGTGCTGGCGTTGATTTTTTACATGGAATTGGTGCTGGCAGTATTCGAGCTACGAACTTTGGGCGTGTGCCGCTTGTGTTGTGGGGTGGGATTTTCACGGTCGCCTTTTGGTCCGTGTCCTATGGTTTATGGCATACATTTGAATCCGGCTGGTTTTCGCCTCCAGGTTGGTTCTCGAGCAGTTTGTTGGCATTCCCCAATGTCTTCATTGCAGTGGCGGTCACCAAGGGTGTCACTCAACCGATGCTGAAGCATTTTGTCCCACCGCCAAAATACGGTCATCAAAAGCTGTTAGGGGCGACGTGCGAAATCTGCACCATTGAGGCGACAGGCGAATTTGGACAAGCGAAGTTTCGTACCGATGCGGCACCCTTGTTACTGAATGTACGAACAGATGGACCTCACATCCCAAAAGGAACAGAGGTCCGAATTATTGGTTTTGATCGAGACAAAAGAATTTACAAGGTCACGCATCTTCAACAGGAGACTTCATCGTGATGATGGCAACTCACTTGCACACTGCTCTGCTTGCGCAGGGTTCAAGCCCTTTCCTTTCAGGATGGGCGATCATGTTATACGCGGTGCTTGCTGCCGTTCTGCTTTCCCTGGCCTTCTTCAAGAAGTACTACATTGTCGTGGGGCCTGATAAGGCTATCGTGAAATCAGGCATGGGCGGTTTGGATGTGACCACGGCAGGCGGAAAATTTATCATCCCCCTGTTTCATACTTATGAATTCATGGATTTGACTCTGAAGAGTTTTGAAATCCATCGCGAAAAGAGCGAGGGACTGATTTGTCAGGACAATATTCGTGCTGACATCAAAGTTGCCTTCTTTATTCGTGTGGATAACACGCAGGAAGAGTTGAAAGAGGTAGCCCAGTCGATCGGAGCCCGTCGTTGTAGTGAAATTGATACGTTGCGTGAATTGTTTGACGCGAAGTTCAGTGAAGCACTCAAGACGGTTGGTAAGCAGTTTGATTTCGTCGATCTCTATGATCAGCGTGACAAATTCAAGGACGAGATTCTGAAGGTCATCGGAACAGACCTCAATGGATACCGCCTCGATGATGCGGCAATTGACTACCTGGAGCAGACCGAACTGAACATGCTCAGTCCGACCAACATTCTTGATGCCGAGGGTATCAAGAAAATTACTGAACTGACTGCCACTGAAAAGGTCAAGGAAAACCAGTTCACTCGAGATAAAGAGAAAACCCTTAAGAAACAGGACGTTGAGGCACAGGAAACCATTCTCGCTCTTGAGCGTCAGCGAGTCGAAGCTGTCGAGAAGCAGCAACGCGAAATTGCTGAGATTTCTGCACGCGAGCAGGCTTCTGCCAAGAAGGTTCAGGAAGAGCAGCGTCTTGAATCTGAGCGTGCCAGAATCATTACCGAGGAAGAAATTGGTATTGCCGAAGAGAACAAGCAACGCCAGGTTCTGGTAGCTCAAAGAAACAAAGAGAAAACTGATGCGGTGGAGTTGGAACGTGTCAGTCGTGACCGTGACCTCGAAAAGACTGAGCGTCTGAGGGTCGTTGGTGTGGCCGATGTTGAAAAAGAAAAGGCCATCGAAACTGAAAAACGAAATATTCAGGAAGTGATTCGAGAACGCGTGGCCGTTGAGCGATCCGTGGTCGAAGAACAGGAGCGAATTAAGGATACTGAAGAGTTTGCATCTGCTGAGCGTATGAAGAAGGTGCAAGTCACGGCTGCCGAAATGAAGGCAGAAGAGCAGCTGATTCAGCAGACGAAGCAGGCACAGGCTGAAAAAGATGCAAGTGCTTTGCTGGCTGACAAGGTTCGCATCGAAGCCGAAGCCAAACGCGATGCTGCTGAGAAAGAAACGGCAGCAACGAAAATGTTGGCCGAAGCCGATGCTGCTGCATCCGCAGCAGCCGGTCTTGCCGAGGCAACCGTTCAGGAAGCTAAAGCAGCTAGCCTTGAGAAAGAAGGCTCGGCAGAGGCAAGCGTGCTTGAGAAGAAAGCTGTTGCTGAAGCAAAAGGTATCGAAGCCAAAGCAGAAGCTGTCGAAAAGCAGGGCTTGGCCGAAGCAAACGTTTCACGCGAGAAGTATCACAGCGAAGCTACCGGTATAACCGAGAAGGCAGAAGCGATGAAGCAGCTTGATGATGTCGGTAAGGATCACGAAGAATTCAAGCTTGAGTTGGATAAAGAGAAGCAGGTCGAGATCGCAGCGATCGATGCCCAGCGAGGTATTGCTGAGAGTCAGGCTGGTGTTGTGGGAGATGCTCTCCGATCTGCCAGAATTGATATTGTCGGAGGCGACGGCGAGTTCTTCGATCAGATCACTTCCGCCGTCAAAGGTGGCAAGGCAATCGACCGCTTTGTTTACAACAGTAAGGTGGCCACTGACATCAAGGATACGTTCTTTGATGGTAATGCTGAGTACTTCCAAAACCAGCTGTCTGGCCTTGTCAAACAGTTCAACTTGGACACTGACGGCGTGAAAGATCTATCAATCGCGGCTTTGATCGCAAAAATGATGGGTTTGGCTACGACAGATGACGTCCGGTCTCAGTTGACCGGATTGCTCAGTATGGCCGGGACAGCCAATGTCGCGGATCAAAAAGCTGGCCGACTGCTTTCACAGAGCAGTTCGGCTGGGGCCAATGGCCGTAACGGCTAGGACCAAAATGTAGGATTTCACTTCATCCCTGGCACGACGATCTCGATCGTCGTGTTGGGGAGTGGCTTTGAACACAGCATTTGGAATACTTGCTGAACCCGACTTTTCTTCCGGTTTCAGCGGCGACCATCCATGGGCGACCCTTCATGACAGAAACTCAACTCGCTGCCGGGACATACGAAGTCCTTCGCAACCGCTTGCGAGATGCATCGGCTGATCTGCGTGCTCGTTTGGCAAAGTTAAACGATCTGCGGGCCGAAGTATTCGGAAACATTGAAACCGTTCTCCTTTCAACCGAACGGGTAACCACCGAACACAATTGCACGCCGCGCGACCTGGTCGCGATCGGCGAACAATTTATCTTTGGCTACAACGTCCAGTTTGGATTGAAGTCAGAAATTGGGCTGGCTGATGTTTTTTCAGCTTACCAGTTTAGTGATCATGCCTTTCATGCGCAGAGCCTCGACCTGATTGGTGATGAACGCTTCAACAGTGATTTTCACGAGTTGTATCGCTTTTATAAAGACACGCGTTTCACTCGCTTCTTTCGCAATGGCCCCATGTTGCACATGGTGTTCCAGGTTGGCAAAACATCCAAGGATATCAAGTCGTTCAAGTGGCGTGTCGGCGAAGATCGCATCGAATATCTTGATAATCGGAGCGAACACGAGGTCAAGGATCCGCCGCAGCATGAGTTTCGTTGGGTAAGAACAACTCGCGACCAACATCATTATGGAAGCCATCCTCATATTTCAATCGAAGATCTTGTTTTCGTTGAAACGGTCGGCGGTGACCTGACGATTAAGGTTGAAAACAATACGGACAGTGGTGAGGGCATTTATGCCGAACCGGTGGATAACCCCGATCAAACACTTGATGATGCGGAAATCCATTACGCCATTGTTGGTAATCTGGTGCTGCTGAAAATCCGACCTTATCAGGAGTCGAAGGATCGTTTCTTTGTTTTTAATGGAAAAATCCAGCAGGCGATGCGGTTGGATGAGATCGAGCATTCGTGCGTCATGTTACCTGGTGACCATGGCCTGATCTTTCCAGGCGGATATTACTTGCAGACGGGTGAATACAAACGCTTTGATCATGGGCTTCGCGGGATGCGTTATCAACGCACCGAAGCTGCGGCCAATGGCGAAGATTTTCTGTACCTGTTTTATAATCCAGAATCAGGTACATATGTCCAATTGCGGTACAACCTGATCAGTCAAACCGTGGAAACACCTTTGGTCTGTCATGGACAGAGTATTTTTGAAGGTGGCGAGATGGTCTGCTTTCAATCGCAGGATGAGCCACAGAAGCATCATGCGATCCAGATTTGGCAGACGCCGTTTACCAGTGAAGCGATTGCTCCTGAGGGGCAAGGTGATTCGCTGTTGTTCAAGGTGGGTAACAAAGAGATCGTTCGAGGCATGGCAGAATGCAGCGAAGTAATCCAGTTAATTGATAAGGATGACAGTTACGAAGGATTGTACGTTGACCTTGGGAAAAAAGCATCCGACATCCTCGATGGCTACTTCTGGATTGACAAGAGTGACGCCGAGCAATTAGCTGAGCCGTTACAGAAAATCCGTTCGGCGGCGAATGCGGCCGTGGAAGAGTTCGAAAAGGTTGTGCGTGTTCGTCGAGACACGACGCAACGTACAAACGATGTGCAGAAAAACGTCGCCGCTTTGATCAAGGACATCGAACGTGGCCGTTTCGAAAATATCGATGACTTTGTGGGCACGTTAGCTTCCCTTCGTGAGCAACGCGGACACTCGCTGGGTTTGAAAGAACTTCGCTATGTGGATGAGGCGATTGTTGAAGAACTCGAGAAAACAACCGCAGAGTGGGCAGAACGGATCAGCCGGCGATGTGTCGACTTTCTGCTCACCCCAGGAGCACTGGATCCTTATGTGAATCGTGTCGAGGATGCGGCGAAACAAGTAGAGACCATTGCCACTGTGGCGGAGGCAAAGAAACTTGAAGAAGAAATCGATGCGTCGGGAACGCAGCTTGAATTGTTGACCGAAACCGTCAGTAATCTTCGAATCGAGGATGCAACCAAGCGAACGGAGATCATTGACGCGATTGGTAATGTGTTCGCGTCCCTGAATCGGGTGCGTAGCTCACTCAAAGCTCGCGTCAGTGAACTTGTGAGCGTAGAGGGGAAAGCGGAATTTGCTTCGCAGTTGAAGCTATTGGAACAGACAACGTCGGGTTATCTGGATATATGTGATTCGCCCCAACGGTGCGATGAATATTTGACCAAGGTAATGGTTCAGTTGGAGGAACTCGAAGGACGCTTTGCGGAGTTCGATGATTTTGTAATTCAGCTCGCTCAACGACGTGAAGACGTTTACGCCGCATTTGAATCACGCAAAGTTTCGTTGGTTGAAAAACGTAACCGTCGGGCCGAGTCTCTCGCATCCGCTGCAGGCCGGATTTTGAAGGGGATCGACTCGCGTGTGAACAAGATGGAGTCCACGGACGAGATCGCTGCCTATTTTGCTGGCGATCTGATGGTTGAGAAAGTTCGCAATATCATTGATCAACTGACGGAGCTTGAAGATGCCATTCGTGTTGAAGACTTGCAGAGCCGCTTGAAAACAATTCGTGAAGACGCAGTGCGCCAGTTGAAAGATCGGCAAGATCTGTATGAAGATGGTGGAGACATTATTCGACTGGGAAGTCAGCGGTTTGCTGTAAACACCCAGCCGCTGGATCTGACTACTGTTCTACGTGAAGGTGAAATGTGTATGCACCTGACCGGGACGCAGTTTTTCGAAACCTTGCGTGACGACGCGCTGATAGCAGCAAAGGATTTGTGGAGTCAAGAACTGGTGAGCGAGAACTCGGCTGTATACCGGGCCGAGTATTTGGCTGTTGAGTTGTTTGATGAACTGAAAAAGAGTGGCGAACCGATTGACGCGTCCAGTGTTGATGTTGCTTGGGTTCAGAAGCATACCGGTAGCCGGTTTGATGAAGGTTATGCAAAAGGTGTGCATGATCATGATGCCGCAAATATTATCTCATGTTTGCTTGAAATGGATGCGTCCGTAGGTTTGTTGCGGCACTCACCAAGTATTCGTGCGGCAGCATTGCTCTGGTTCCAGAAACTGCTGGACGCCAAGACCCGAAAGGTCATGACCGATTGGATTGGTGGATTTGCGAAGTTGGCACAGGCGTACCCCGGCGCCCGACCCGCAGTGGAGTTTCGCCAACGATTGACGGAATTGTGCGAGGGTCAGCGAGCTCTTTGGGGTCCACTGTTCGGAAGTGTCGTTACATCGCAATCCATTGCCCATTACTTGTTTGATGAATTGACCCACGCTCCGAAGAAAGTGGTCGTCAGCAATCAGGCTGTGGCGTTGTATGAGGAATTCATTGCAGCGATTCCGGATACGGATCGTGTGAAGTTGTTGTCAACAGTTCTCAAGTCGGAAAATGATCCAGTGAGGGGGTTTATCCTCGCTCGCAACTGGGTTGATGCATTTCTTAAGAACCATGAAAAAGCCGATGAGGTTGATCCGGCGGTTGGATATCGTGACGAGTTGGCGTGGGTTGTTCTGTTGGGTGGTCCTGGCGTGATGAAGGTCGTTGACGCAAGTGTTGCCACGGAATTGCAGGGAATGGCTGGTAATCATTCCCGTATTCGCGAAGGTCGTATGACGGTTCACTATCATGAACTGCTGGGGCGTGTGCGTGGTTACTGTTTGGACGTAGTGCCTCGATTCCGCGACCTGCACGCAACCAAAGCACGAGTCGTAGATGAGTCGCGTGAGGACATGCGACTTGATGAATTCAAACCAAGAGTGTTAACCAGTTTTGTTCGTAATCGGCTACTTGATGAAGTTTATCTGCCGTTGATTGGTGACAATCTTGCGAAGCAGATGGGGTCCGCCGGTGAAGATAAGCGAACAGATCGCATGGGGCTTTTGCTTCTGATTTCGCCTCCCGGTTATGGTAAGACCACTTTGATGGAGTATGTGGCTAACCGATTGGGCATCGTGTTCATGAAAATCAATGGCCCTGCGATTGGTCACGGGGTGACGTCACTTGATCCTGCTGAAGCCCCGAATGCTGCGGCGCGTGAGGAAATTGAGCGTTTGAATCTCGCCCTCGAGATGGGCGACAACGTGATGCTGTATCTGGACGATATTCAGCACACGAATCCTGAATTGCTTCAGAAATTTATCTCGTTGTGTGATGCCACCAGGAAAATTGAGGGAGTTCGCAACGGTCGAACGCGAACCTATGACCTGCGTGGGCGACGTGTCGCTGTTGTGATGGCTGGTAATCCCTATACCGAAAGCGGTGATCGCTTTCAGGTGCCAGACATGCTTTCGAATCGCGCTGATGTTTACAACCTTGGTGAGATCATTGGTGATTCAGCAGAAGCCTTTGAGATGAGTTATCTCGAGAATTGCCTGACTAGTAATCGCACCCTCGCCCCGCTGGGCACCGCGCCCCCCGAAGATGCCAGAGCAGTCATCATGGCTGCGGAAAGGGATTCCTTGGAGGGAATTGAACTGCAGAGCAATGTTTCGATGGATCAAGTCCGCGAGATGTTCGAGGTGATGAGAAAGTTGCTTCGCGTTCGCGATGTGGTTCTAAGAGTCAATCGTGCTTACATCCGCAGTGCTGCACAGGCCGATTCATACCGGACAGAACCGCCCTTCAAGTTGCAAGGTAGTTATCGAAATATGAATCGCATGGCAGAGCGAGTTGCCGCTGTCATGAATGATTCCGAACTCCAGTCCCTGATTGTGAGCAATTACGAGCAGGATGCGCAGACCCTCACAACAGACAATGAAGCCAACGTTCTGAAGTTCAAGGAATTGATGGGGATTCTGAGCACTGAGGAAAAAGAGAGATGGGACGGCATCAAGTACGCGTTTGTTGAAAGTGTTCGCATGTCCGGTATGGACAGTGAGGACCAGGCAGGGCAGTTGATGCGACAGTTGGCTTCGATGCGAGACGGCCTCGAGTCGATTCGTCAGGTGATCTCTCGCGCAATCGCTGTGACTGACGATAGTGCAGAAGAGCGTATGGATGCACGTATCGACAGCATCCGGCAAAGTCTTGCCGCGACGGGCGGCCAACTTGCAGACAAGCTGCAGTCGACAAGCGAGCGGCTGGAACAAATCAGTGAGCAGAGGGCTCTGGCACCACCAGAGCAGAAAGTGCTTGTGCAGCACAAGGTTCCACGTGTACTCGCCGACCTCGTTAAAGGCCAATTCCATCTGATGCAGGAATGGCTTCGACCGCTCCTTGAAGAGTCTTTGGATAACGGACGTGATCTTGGTGATCTGAAATCTCAGCTCGAAGCGATGTTGGAGAACTACCAGCGTGTTGAGGATCAGTTCAATGCCGGTACTGGAAATAAACCGCAGTAATCTGCTGGTCGAAGACACAGCAGCGGCGTTCGTGAGATGCTGAAATGCGAGATCAGGTAGAGTGCCAGCAACAGCTATTCACTTTCCCGTTGAGTCCGAGCAGAAATTTCGCGGTAAATGGGCTCGGGAAGTTGTCCAAGGCGGCTGGCCGTCACATTCTCTGCTAAGTGCTGTGGGTCACAGGTGCCGACGATTGTGGTGTGGCAGTAGGGATGGGAAAGTGTGTATCGCAGGATCAATTCGGCTCGCGTCATTCCCTTGGGGATGAGTTCGTCCAGTTTTGCTTCGTGCCATAAATCATTGAGCACGGGACGTTGGATTTCAGCGTCGGGACCACCATGGGCAATGCCGCCGCGGATGATGATGCCCGCACCGGATTCACCGGCGCGTGTAATCAAGTCACCATGTTCCGGTGACAGGCATGAGTATGGGATCTGAAAAGTGTCGAAGAAGTTGAGGTCAATTAATCCGGCAAGATTCGGGATTTTGCTGGACACGCCAATGTGGTGAATCAAACCCTGGCTGCGGAAATCTTGCAGTTGGGAAAGAAGCCCCTCACGCTCTAGCGTTTCAGCATCCCCACCATGGAATTGCAACAAATCGATGTGGTCTGTTTGCAGGCGTTGAAGGCTTTCGTGCAGATTGCGTTCGATCACTTCCTTACGCCACTGGTGATCAATTTCGAGGTGATCTTTGTGTTGGGTATAGACGCAACCGCATTTTGTCGCCAAGTAGTATTCGTCACGTCTGGACGAAAGAAAGCGACCAATTCGCGTTTCACTAAGTCCGTAGTCGGGTGACGTATCAATGAAGTTGATCCCCATGTCCAGAATCGCGTTCAGGATTTTTTCGGCATGTTCATCATTGACGGTGCGTACGCCCCACGTCTTCGGCCCTCGGATGCCCATGCTTCCATAACCCAGACAACTTACACGTAGTCCGGTCCGTCCCAATATTACTCTCGGCAGCATTGTTTCTTCCATGTTCTATCTGCAGTGCCTTTTGCGTGCCCATGTTTTCGTAGGAACGCTGCAGCACTGCGGTGCTTTGAAGAACTTTCGTTCTCGCAGATTCATGCAGGGTCGTCGCACATTGAGAGACCGGTTTTTTATCTCATCGGCTATGTGGCGGTAGGCCATGAGTTCTTTGCGTAGCCCATGAGGGGAGGCATGGTGCTGTTGTTATGCTTTCATTGCGGCGGCAACTGTCCTTTGGGTCGTTTTTCGCTCATGGGTCGGGGTTGGGAATTTTGCTTATACGAGTTTTTGCTGCTTGCCACAGCCTCAGCGGGAACTTTCGAAGGGGCTGTAGCATTCTGGTGCTGCGAAGCTGGGGCGATGTGAGTGTACAGCAGTGCATATCGTGCAATGGTTACCCTGCTTACGCGAGCATGCTCGTGCTGTTGTTGGCGCCGTTTTGCGGCTGTGGACGAGGGGCACCGCGCGAGTCATGGACGCTGGAACGGAGCTGCAGAAAGGCTTTATGCCAAGCCAGCAAAGTTGTCCGAGCAGCATGGCCGCGTGTTCAGGAAATAGACAGGGGCTGCTGATGGAAAAGAGTCCGTCGCAGCATTCCGATCAAGGTCTTCTGGCGCTTATCGTAGTTGATTTTTTGCCCCGCTTTCTCGACGGCTGCTTCGAAGTGTTGTGGACCGAGAAACATGATGGCTGGTTGCTCCAGTTGTGCTTCGTCAGCGATTCGTTCCAGCATTCTGCGGGCACCGCCTTTTAGCCTGTGAGCGCGGCAAAGCTCGTGCATCATCAGGTTGGGGGTGTTGCTTGCGATCGGAGCCCGGTCGGCAAGCTTGTAACAGAGCATCGCGATCCCAACGACCAAAAATGGGATCAGCAGAAACCATACCCCGGAGATACTCTGACTCTTGAGCTCTTCCTGATATGCGAGACTGAGGTCCGAGAGTCGAGTTTCGGCGAGAAGGGATTGGATGGAAAGTAGCATGTTCGTGGCTCCTCGACTTAGGGGCTCTCTAATTAGGACTTCATCGTGTCCTCGGAACGACGCTGGATGGCATTCAAAGCAATGTCGCGGACAGGGCACTCAGGTAGATCCGCAAGTTTTTTCAGTAACTGCCACGTTGCATCGCCATGAGCATTCGCCATCACCTCAGCAGCAGTGATTCGAGCTTCGAGATGGTCGTCCTGAAGGATATGCTCAAATGATTCTGATAAAAGATCCACTACTGCCAATGCATCTGCCATAGCGATTGCGGCGATACGGTTCTTGAGGACAGGGTCACGAATGGCGTCTGAGACGCGGTGCAAAGCATCAGGGTCTATCATCATCACCAAGCGTCCAAGAATTCGTCGACTGCGCGGACGCAGAGCCTGAAATCGATGCATCATTGATTCAGCGTGCAAGGGTTGAAGTACACGTCGAATACCGCGGACGATGTTCTCGTCGTGATGATCAATCAAAGCGATCAAACGTTGCAGAAGTCGAGTATGATCGTTGAGGTTTGCGTCTTCTTGGCAGTTCGCTAGCCGCAAGGCCGCGCGAACCATGAGCTCACTTTGTGGAACAGAACACTGAGAAAGTGCAAGGTAAACCGCTGCGTCGTAGCGAGGGTTCCTTTTTTCAGCCACCGCGGTGATCAAATGGAGTGTCTTGACCGAGTCAGTGCCGGAGAGGGCGTACAGATGTAGCAACGCAGGAATTTGGTGTTCGTTGATTTTTTCAAGCAGTGCTTCACCGCCGCGGCAACTCGTCGGCATGCCGATCTTGGCTAGGTTGTTCACTACGACCGAGGATGGGGCGGGAGTGATCGAGTTGAGCAGCACACGACGGAATGCATGGTCGTTGCGAGTGCAGATCAAAGCGGTGGCATGATGGTCCATCTGACGACGTTTGATTGTTCCCGCCAAAAGATCCAGAACTCCGGTGTGCTTGGAGTGTAGAAAACGCTCAAGAAGCAGTTCGCGAATTGCACTCGGTTCACTCATGGCTCTGCGTAGATTGCTGTCGCCCCAGAGCGATAGAACTAGAAAAGCATCAGCGAGTGCTACATTCTTGTGTTGGCTGATGTTGCGCAGCGAAGTATGAAGTCTTTCGAGAGCGGGATTACGTATCGTCGGTGCGTCGCGGTTGCACCTGGCGCGGCCACCAAGAATGTGAGCCAGTTTTAGCACAGCCGCGGTGGCACGCTGTCGGATCTCGTCTGTTTCAACCGTCTCTGCCAAGTCGACCAACACGGGAATGAACTTGGTCAGTTCCAAGGATTCTGCAGCAGCGATCGCTGTCACTGTATCCGTTCCGCGGTGTTTCAAAGCTTGGGAAACTGCATCTTCAAACCACGTTTTGCGGGTTCTTAGCAGAAGATAGTCCGTCGTTTTCAGTTGCTGCCATCTCGCCAAAAGTTTGGCTGGGACTTTGGCTTCACGCCTCTGCATCAGGGTGCTCAATGCCAATTCCCGGTGCTCACTCAATTCACTGTCCAGGCATGCCAGTAGCGCGTCCACGGCGGCTTCATTCCGCGTGCGACTGAGAACGGCGTAGGTCAGTTTCTGCCCCTGCATGATGCTAATGCTTGGGATGAGGTTGTGCGTGTCGATATCCGAGATCTTAGGCCGGGGGCATTCAGGCCCCACCTAAAAAGAAGCTAGCTTTCTCATGCTCAGATTTTTCTCAACTTCTTGGATCCGGTGTGCTCTTTCCTGCAAACTTTTTCCCGCAGCCGCAAAATCGGCATTACCCCCACCATCGGCAACGTAAATGCTCCAGTTTTAAACCACACCCCTCTTGCGAGGGGATTGGCGATCTGGATTGGCTTTGCGTTGGCTGTTTTAGAAGCAGGCATGCTGGGAAGAGGCTGTGATCTCTCTATAATGTGGGCTGTGATCGCCACTTTCCGTAATCCATCAGTTATTGCCATGCGAGCAGCAAGTCAAATCCTCACGGAATCCTTTTTAGAGGTTCGTGCCAAGCTACTGGAAGTAGCCGCAACTTTGGACCGTATTGACCGCTCATTGGATGCGGGTAGCCCGCTGCCTAACCAGGATCAGGTACAGCGCGAACAAATCGATTCAGCGATCGAGATTTTGTTAAGCGAGGGCTCTGATCGGGCCGAACGCTTGCAACAGCTGTTCTCTCGGCAGTATGAGTCGGATTGGCGAAAGCAGATGGATCTGTAGGCAGTCAACACGAATTCGGCCAGCGGTGTGTCGGTCGAAATCAAGTTTGCCGGTGGCGTGTTTATATTTCAAAGCTCATCGGTTTGCAGCTATTCCGTTCCAATTAGGCGGATGGCGTTTACGCAACGCACGACTCGGGCGCTCGTTCTTTCAATTCATTCGGAAACTAGACTTTCATGGACTACATCGACCCTCACATCCACATGGTTTCGAGGACGACTGACGACTACGCGACCCTCGCCAGAATGGGCTGCGTTGCAATGAGTGAGCCAGCCTTTTGGGCCGGTTTTGATCGTCGAACCGTTGATGGGTTCAGAGACTATTTTCATCAATTGACAGACGTGGAACCCAAGCGTGCGGCTCAGTTCGGCATTCAGCATTTCACTTGGTTGTGCATCAACGCGAAGGAGGCCGAAAATGTGTCTCTCTCTCGTGAGGTGATCGCAATGATTCCAGAGTTTCTGGACTGTCCAAATGTCCTTGGTATCGGTGAGATTGGGCTTAATAAGAATACCAAGAACGAAGCGACTGTCTTTCTTGAGCATTTAGAGTTGGCAATCAAGTATGACCAGCAGATTCTTATCCATACACCACATCTTGCGGATAAGTATCAGGGAACCAGAATGATTCTTGATATGCTTTGTGATGACTCACGAATCGATCCCTCTCGAGTTCTTGTTGATCATGTTGAAGAACATACGATTGCAGAAGTACTGGATCGTGGTTTTTGGGCCGGAATGACTCTTTACCCGGTTACCAAATGCACGCCGGACCGAGCGGCTGACATGATCGAAAAATATGGGGGCGAACGCCTTCTCGCGAACTCTGCTGGTGATTGGGGGCCGAGCAAGCCGACTGCAGTTCCCGACTTGATATTTGAAATGCGGCGTCGTGGCAATGATGACTCATTGACCCGTAAAGTGGTTTATGAGAATCCGGTTGAGTTCTTTTCACAAAGTCAAGATTTTAACTTTGTGCCTCGAGAAATCGATTGAAGACGTGAAAAATCCTGGTGTACATGAGTGTTTCAAGAAACAGGAAGCACTTTCGTGCTTGCTTACTTTGTCCGGTTGGACTTTTGGCTTCGTGAATGCAAATCGTTTTCTTCGTCTGTCATATTTTCAGACTATTCCGGCTTTTTGAAGTCGCACGACCGGGCAATACCCTGCTAGTGTGATACTGCTAGGGTGGGAGCCGAGCGAGGGGGGGAAATGCCGCCTCTTCGTGATTTCAATGTCTCGGCTAATCGATTTGCAACTCGTGCATTCTTCTCGGATTATCGGCATTTGAAAGTGAGTTGCCGCGAGAATGTGTTTGCAGCATGTGCGCACAAGTGCATGCTCTCTGTGCACCGGCAACCCGCTTCGTTTGCAGACCAACGGGCGGTGCGACCGACATTGTTTGACTTCTGTGAATTTTTGTGCTTCCTCGCCATAAATTTTGGTTGCTTATTGAGTGAAGCATGGGTGTTGATTGTGTGTGCTTTCGATTGATTTGATCATCAATGCCTCTCTTTCGCTTGGTTTTGACCATTCTGGCCGAGGCAGCAGGCGTGGGGGGGATGCAGTAATACTGAATTGATTTTTTTCACTTTTCCGGCGATACATATTCTGCACGAGTCGCTTTCAGGTTCAGGCGATTTGTCAATTCCGCTTGTGCATCAACGTTTGGTAATGCGTCGTGTTAAGAGTCAAGCTTGTATTTCGTAACGGCATTCATGAAGGCAAGCATATTGTCTTGCGTAAAGAAAAGTTTGTGATTGGTAGGGCGGCGGAAGCTGATCTTCTTTTGAATTCGAAACGTGTTAGCCGGCATCACTGCTTGATCTGGTGTCGTGAAAACAGCGTGACTATCCAAGACTTAGGCAGTCGGAATGGTGTTCGGCTAAATGGTAATGTAATTGAACCACATCAATCTTATCAAGTTTACCACGACGATATTGTCGATGTGGAAGAGTGGCGTTTCAGGATGTCTGTTCGGGACAAAGCGAGTAAAGTGCCTCAGAAAAGAGGGAAGGCTTCAAAGCAGACGTTGCTTCCAACTGCAGAGGCCACTGATGCAACGTCGAACAAGTCCACTGCTGCAGAGCCAAACGAGCCCATGATACTCAATGCTGTGTCGGACCAAATGGGTGACGTCGATTTATGGATGAAGGAGTTGGACCAATTGGCGGAAGGCGTGCCAGGCGTGCGTGAGAAAATAAAATCTTCAGTATCAGACCAGCGGCTGGCAGATCCCATGGATACAAAAGAGGAGCCGGGCTCAAGTGACGAAACTTTGCTTGATCCGGTTGTGACCGCTGATGGAAGTGGAAAAGC
This sequence comes from Rhodopirellula sp., assembly GCA_003513555.1. Lineage (GTDB taxonomy): Bacteria > Planctomycetota > Planctomycetia > Pirellulales > Pirellulaceae > Rubripirellula. The sequence goes on from DOPG01000380.1 coordinate 29,520, forward strand.
GGATGGGACATCGGGCGAAGTCAGGGAAGCAGGACCGGGTGAAACAGTGGAAACGCGAGAGACGGATACAACTGAGGATGACGATGAAGGGGTTGATGGGAATCAAGATAAAACACCCAGCAAGTTACCTAGTCATCTGCGGCCTAAAGGGCCGGTGGATTCCGTTGATGCAGCTGACCAGGCATTGAAACGCCTGTTTGGCGCGTGAGGCGTTTCGGAAATGACGGGGCCATTGGTGGAGGGTTCTGAATTTTTCGTTTCCATTCGAATTCTTAAGCCAACATTAGATTGGCAACCGAGCTTCATCGCGGGCGGATGAGTTTCTCAAGATACTCATCTGCATCACGAGTAATCTGCTCGGCTGGAGTAATCAGAGACGGCTCGTCGCTTGACTCTGCGATTTGTGATTCATCGGATTCGGCATGGATGTCCCGGTAGATAAGTACAAATCGACTGCCGCAAGTAAGAATCAGGGCAGGGGTGGATGCGGCGAGGCCCACAATCAGAGGAGTGGCGTGCATAAGGAGTCGTGTCGTCGTTGATATCTGCAGGTCGCTCTGGTTGGTTTGTAATTGGATTGAGATGCCGGTCATCACACTGTTGAGAGTCGCTAACAACGCAATGACGCTCGGCAAGAAACAAATCGGTGTAAATGCGTGCAGCAGTTTCTCCTGCCGTACTTTGAAGCTTAGGAAGCATGCACAACCAGTAGCCAGCACCCCTGTGACCAAAATTAGCGCGAGGGTCGCTGAACCCACCAAGTCAAACAAGAGTTGCAAGTCCATATCCGTTCTCGTTTTCTAAAGGAGCCTGTTGCATTACCGCTTCATCAACAGGAGACCCGAAAATGTGTTTGCCTGTCGATGGCCGATTTGCTCGGGTAGAGTTTATTTCTGGAATTTTCATTTCTGATCGCGTTGTGTCCAATCTCACCGGCAATTCTTCTCATACTATTTTCAGCCTCACTGGGCGACAAGCGATGTTGCTGGGTGATTCGGTTGGGTGCAATTGATAATGAATCTACTTAGCTGGTCTTATCGGATACCTCGGTATTAGCTGCTTGTGACTTAGGAGCACGGTCTCCCTCGGTCTGCTGAGGCAATGGAGAGCTGTGTCGGTGGATGCTAGCCCGCATCGAATGTATTTGACTTAAGTGCGGTCATAATATTGAAAACAGGGGATGTTGTCACATCAGTTGGCTTCGTGGAAGCTATATGGAGATTTTTACTAAGATTGGTTTCCCCAAGAAAGGACTGAGTCGAATGCCGCAACTTGCTCACCACGTCTACTTCACGCTCAAAGACCGAAGCGATGAGGCTGCTCAGAGATTGCTGAATGCGTGTCACAAGTATCTTGATAACCACGAAGGTCTAGTCGGTTTTTCTGTCGGCACGCGAGATCGCGAACTTGATCGGGAAGTCAATCAGGACTTTGACGTCTCACTGCACTGCATTTTTGCTGATCGCGCAGCCCATGATCGATACCAGACCGCTGAGCGTCACCTGCAGTTCATTGAAGAAAATAAAGAGGGGTGGGCCAGTGTCCAAGTTCTTGATTCACTGATTCACGAAGCGTGAATGTAACAATCTGCAAGTCGATCCTGTTGGCACTTTCGGTCGTTATGCCAGACAAGTTTTTTACGTATTTTTGCGTTCGCAGTTGTAACGGACAAGTTCGCGGTAGTAGTAGTAACAGCCAAGCAGGATTCAATCACTGATAGCCATCCTCGGAAATTATGGTATGCGCACAATAAGACTCGTGTAATATGCAATTCGCCCGATGGGCAGGGCGAGATCATGGATCAGCACTCTTGTGGATAGCTTTTTTGTTGTTCAGGCGATGTACCTAATGTTTTTTTCCAGAAATACCCTTCTGTTTCCCATTTGTCTCGTCGCTCTATGGTTTTTTTCCTGCGAGTGTGGGTGGTTGGGTCTTGTTTCGACTCAGGGAGGAGCGGCGGAGGCAGACAGCGTTGTCGATTTTTCTGAGCAGGTTCAGCCCTTGTTGCGGAGGCATTGCGAACGGTGCCACGGCGAAAAAAATCGGGAAGCCGATTTGCGTTTGACGCGACGGGATGACGCCTTGGGTGAAGCAGACTCGGGAATCCCAGTCATCGTTCCGGGGCATGCAGACCGGAGCTTGCTGATTAGCAGGATCATTGATGAGGATGCGGGTGACCTGATGCCACTTGATGGCGAAGCACTGACGCAGCACGAGGTTGATCTGTTGCGTCGCTGGATCGATCAGGGGGCGAATTGGCCAGAATCCAGTTCTGAAAAAAAACACTGGGCTTATGAGCCAATCAAGCGACCCGATGTTCCGACAAATCTGGGAAAGGACCAAGTCATTGATCATTTTTTAGATCAGCAACTTGCGGCACGCGGGATAATGGCAAATGCGAGAATGCAGCCCGCCTCCGTCGCTCGCCGTGCTTCGTTGGGATTGATTGGCTTGCCACCCACACCCGATGAGATCAACCGGTTTGTTGACAGCAGTCGTGTTTCTCAGCGGGAGGCCTATTCAAATCTGATCGATCGCCTTCTGGCGAGTCCGCGTTACGGTGAGCGTTGGGCGGTGCCATGGTTGGATCTTGCCAGGTACGCCGACAGCAATGGGTTTCAAGCGGATCAGATTCGAGATAACTGGGCGTACCGTGATTGGGTCATCCGAGCTTTTAATCAGGACATGCCCTTTGATGAATTTGTCACGGATCAATTGGCGGGCGATCTGCGTCCTGACGCGACGGTGGATCAAAAGATTGCCACCGGTTTCCACCGTATGACAACATGCAATGTTGAAGCTGGTGTTCATCCGGAGGCGAATCGTGTGAATCAAGTCGTTGATCGCGTCAACACAACGGCGACTGTTTTTCTCGGCACGACGCTTGAGTGTGCTCAGTGCCACGATCACAAGTACGATCCTTTCTCTCAGAAGGACTACTATCGATTCTTCGCGTACTTCAACAATACTCCGTTGGAGGTGAAGCAGACCTCCGGCGTGACCTGGGATTTTTACGGTCCTAAAATGGATCTGCCGCTCGGGCAGGATGAAACGCAGAAGGTTGCTGATTTGAATTCAACGCTCAAGAAATTGCAGCAGAATCGGAAGCAACGCGTAGCAGAAACAGAGCCCAAGTTTGAAGACTGGTTGCAGCGTTTGAAGAGCCAGGCAACGCCATCATGGCAACCTGTAAGCCTGATGGAGTTTAAAACTTCAGGAAATGAAGAGGTTCGTCTGTTGCCTGATGGGGCGGTTCTCTTGACAGGTGAGGTTCCTGATACCGTAGACCACGAATTTGTATTGAAACCACCTCTTAAGCCCATCACAGCCATTCGTGTTGAACTGTTGATTGATGATGCGATCCCTGGGGCCGGGCCTGGGCGTGGTGAAGCAGCACGACCCAATGTCATTCTCAGTGAATTGACCTGCGAAATCATCAGTGGCAAAGAAAAGACTGAGGTGGAACTCTCAGACGCGGTGGCAGATTATTCTCAGCGCAACTGGGACGTTGCCAGAGCGATCGATGGTGATCGTAAAACAGGATGGGCGATAGGCGGTCAGTTTGGGAAACCGCATTGGGCGATATTTCGGCTGGCCGAACCGGTGCTGGTCAACCCGGAGACCCAAAGTGTGAAGGTCAGCCTCGGGCAGTATTTTGGTTCGGGGCGTGTCGCTGGTAAGCCAAGAGTTTCGCTCAGCACTCAAGCAGCGGATCTATTGCTGCTGCCCGACAATTTACGCAGCATCATCACGGGAAAGCAACTGTCTGTACAGCAAAGAAAGAAGCTCAGGACCCAGTTCGAGAAAAGTGATGATCGTCTTTCTGATTTGGATCACTCCATCACAGAAGTTGAGCAGGAGCTCGCAGGGTTGATGCCTGAGACGACATTAGTGATGAGGGAACTGGAAAATCGCCGTGAGTCCTTTGTGATGCTGCGTGGTAACTACGAAGCTCTAGTGGATAAGGTGCAGCCAAGGACGCCCGCGACCTTCCCACGTGACAGTACGATCGAGA
>DOPG01000026.1 GCA_003513555.1 Rhodopirellula sp.
AAAATGAGCGGGTAGTGGCACGGTCTTCCCCAACGTTTTGAGGTAGCCCTTTAAGCCTTTGGATGAGTTCGAATACCACCCCGTGGTGGAGGGCCTCAGACCGCTGAACAGAGCGTGTCGCGATGCGCTGCAAACGGGAGCAGCACAGTGTGCATTAGAAAACAACACACTCTTCGAGATCAGACGGTCCAGATTAGGAGTCTTAACCTGCGGGTGTCCCCCCAACCCTCCTATCCAATCGTTCAAATCATCGATGGCTAAAAACAATACGTTGGGTTTGTTGCTTTTCACTACCGAGCAAAAGGTCGCCTGTTGCGCTTCCGCGCTAACGGGGGCACGCGATATCTGCCCCCGCCCATCAAGGAAATGACGAGAGCCTAGCCCTGCCCCCACCGGCGCTGTGCCTGCTGTCCTGGTGCCGTAACTTGCCACCCTGCGTTGATCTAATACCTGAGCGAACGCGAACCTACCACCTTCCAAACTGATGCACGCGAGATACATAGCTAGTGATACTCGCACAATCGCAGCACAATTAACCACCGCATCTGCGTAGAGGCTTCGCATACTCATCTCAAGGGTCCCTTTTGCTCGTTTCATCTACCAGAAACGCGCTGGCTTGAGGCTTGGAACCGTCTTTCCAGCCGTAGAAGATCCACATCCCATGCAAGACACTGCCATCCGCGTTCAGCACTGGCTGAACATTATTGAATTTCCATCCCCTGTATTGTTCGCCACGGGGCGAAAGCTGCCGTTTTCTATACCAAGTTTGCCCCTGATCAGAAGATATCCACTCTTCAATCCGCCCACCGCCATGTCGATCCATGTACCCGCCCGAGAGATAATCCTCACCGACAATAACAAACGCATGTAGACACCCCTCTTCATCGCAAACAAGATGTCCACTGTTCCACTGATGTGAGGAAGTCGTGATCCGTGTGTTCAGCCAACTTCCGTCTACTTTGCGGACGTAATAGTAAGCATGTTCAGTTATCGAATCTCCAGACAAAACATGCAGAAACACTGGACGACCTCGTTCATCCAAAGCAACCGCTGGTGGCACGCCGGCTCCACGCCATTCTGTATCCCAGATTTCGCAAAAGTTCTTTGATGTGTCGATGTCGATAGGCGTTTGCAACGCCATTCCATCCGAATTGAATACCGTCCCACTTTCAGAGTCGATCCTGAGATAGGACAGATTGTATTTCCACTCATTTGAAACTAACGCGTTGTACTTCGGATTATAAAACCGCTGCGGATCAGGGTTGTGTTTGTTGTCGTCATAGTCGGTGTACCCTACATGCAAGTATCGTCGGTTTCTTCCGGGAATCTTGGTTTGATACGAAGACCAATCCAGGCGCCCTTTTGAATCAAGATCTGTGACATCAGCAGTAGGCCCCGTCCATGTCAGGCCATTATCGGTCGTCACTCGATAGGTCCATGAACTGGTATGACCGTCAGTCCGATAATAGAGCAGATCACGTTTCCCGTTCATTCGGAACACACAGGGATACGAAATTTTCGGCGCAATCTGACTTCCTACCAGCCAACTAATTTTGTCTGTGGCGCTACTGACGGGATGTTCTGAGACGAGATGAACACCAGGCGACTTATGGCATCCGTAGAGCACATGAAGATGGTCCGCCCGATCTGCCCAAATGATTGGGCTGTCATGATGGTCCGAACTAGAGTCATTCGAAATCTTCACTGGCCTCGTGAAGGTCCGGGAACCAGGGTTGTAAATGGCCAACATCGGAAAGGCCTCGCCTTTCTCATTCCGAGTCGGGGTCGCGTTCCCGTTGAACACCAAGAATACTTTTCCCGCTAGCCTGATCGCCTGCGGCCGCTGCCTGGCGTCATACAGCATCTTCAGTTTTCCAGCGTCCGCAAACTTCATGACCGCACCATCCGCCACGGCACCAATCAGTTGCGCCGAAACCGAGGTGCCCATGCACCGCCCCCAAACGACGATCACCAAACCCACGACAACCAAGTTGCTATTACTAAGGAGCATTCGCAGGGCATTCCACTTAAAATTCACTCTAAATCCATCTTGCGTTAAGCAGACACAGGGTTCGACATACACATGGCAGCTACCCTTTTTCTAGGTCAGGAAGCTTCAACTTCCGTCATCGTGTTTTTAGCTGTATCAGTCGTCTCGCATCGCGATATAAGTGAACCCAAACTGCAACCTGACGTCATCATATCGAAGTTAAGCAACTCTTGCTTGCAACCCGGGCAACCACGCCCACCAGATTGATATCGGTTCCCACCTGACGTCCCGCGCGGGTTTTCGAGCCGCCGCAACGCAACGACACATGTAAAGGCTCCGTCGAAGAAGCTCTCGACGATTTCGGTGGATCACGTTTTTCATGCAAACCGATCCTTGATAATCCAAGTCGCCAATCAATCGAAGACTCCCAATTTTAGCTTATGCAACTCTTCACTCACCCATCCCAACCGGCTGTTGTCCCTGAGCCAACACCGTCCCGCAGACACAGCCAAAATCGGTGGGTGCGCCTCGGTGACCGCTTTGTCGAGAAAATACAAAACCTGCTTCCCAACCGATCAGAATTTTGCTCGTCGTTCACGCCAAAGTGTTCTTTGAGGACTTAGCAAAGTCACCACCAAACAGATCCGCTATCCCTGGCCTTGCGCAAACAATGCCCACTCGATGCCCGGGTAAATAACGAGCAGAGTCAAGCTTCAGTTCTCGGGAATGTAATTCAGCGTGTAATACGCTTCGGGGTGCAAGAGTGGCAAGCCAGCCTTTGATTTGACACCATCAGAATGCAGTTCGTGCACATGTCCTTCCTGCAGCCCATCGACATAGAGACGCACACTCTTTCCATCACTCCCCGCAACCGCCTTGGTGATTTTGGGCTCGGTATGATCAACCTCTGGGCTTCCGTAGGCCGATTGGAAGATATAGGTGTACGTAGTCATGCTATAGGAGTCGAGCGACTCAGCGGATTTCTGATCCACTGGCTCAGTGAAGACCAGTTCGAACCCATCGGGTTTGGCTTTCATCTCAAGCACCTCAAATGGCACTTTCCCTGTCCAATTCACCCGTTCCACGGCGAAAGGTTTCCGCCCACGTGAACCCCAACCACGGTTCGTACCACCTACAAACATGTTCCCGTTCTTCGTCAGCTCCAAACCCAGCGAACCGCTTCCAAAGCCTTCCAGAAAAGGAAAACAAACCCCCTGATAATGCCCTTTTACCTTTTCCATGAAGCACCGCATAACGGTGCTGTAGGACTGATCCGTCACAAACATCTGGTTTTCAAATGGACCAAATTTCCCGCCGGTCGTATCGCAGGTTACGCCTGCAGCCGATTTGCCCATTTTGTTGTAAGGAAACAGGACCGCCGGCGGTTCGTATTTCGGTAACCGCTTGGCCTCGGTCATGAAGCGACTACCACTTTTCGGCTCTTCTGGCCTTTCACCGATGAATGGCTCAGCAAGCTTGTACCATTCGAATCCTCCGGGGTGCCCAACGAACTTTCCTACCGGCAAATGCTTCAATGCACACGTTCCATTCCAGGGCCCTTGATTATCGGTATAGAACATATCCCCCACATGATTTGCCCCAATGCCGCCGGGAGACCGAATCCCACTTGTGGTTGGAATCAATTCGCCACTGGACGTGACCCGCACGCACCAGCCACGGTAGGGAACTTTACTTGAGAACGATCCGGTCAAGCAAAGCACCACCCAAATGTCTCCATTTTTGTCGAACTTGGAACCAAAAGCATACTCGTGATAATCACCGGAAATCTCCCAGCCATCGTTGACGACCTCGAATTCATCCGCCTCCCCGTCGCCATCGGTGTCCCGCAAACGTGAAACGTCTGAACGTTGAGTTGTGTAAAGCCAGCCATCACGCTCGGCCAACGTCAGCGTCTCGTGCAGTCCGTGTGCAAAGCGTTTGAACTGTTCTGCTGTCACTTCTTTCGCAAACGGTTCCGTGATCATCCAAATTTCACCTCTTCGCGAACAAACCGCCATTTTCCCATCGGGCATCATTTGGAAACCGCTTGCTTCCAACACAACCCCCTCCGGAACCTCGAAGCGAGTGATGGGATAGTAATCTGCTTCTGTAGGCGCATCCTGAGCAAGTAGAGGACTACACAACAGGCAGAACAATAGAGTTAGATAGTTTTTCATTTGCGACATCATTGCTTCATTACTACCAGACGATTTCCTGTGTGATCATTGTCGGGCCATTAACTGGCACCAAAATTTCCGAGCTTACATCCATCTTGCGGACAAATGGTTTTTTCCCTGAGGTCTCCACCCGAATTCGGTGTGTATCATTCAACAGGAACCATCCATCTTCCAACGACTCAATATTTCCTGCGCCAGCGCGGAAGTAGATCCCGCTGTCGGGCTGCTGCCCCGTCGGAGTAACTTTGACATTTCTCCTGAAAGTACCGCTGAAATCGCCGGCCACCGGTAACGGCGTATCCTCAACTTCAGCATCTGCAAAGCGATACCGAAACGTCGGGCGTCCTTGCTTGTCGAGCCGGTAACCACTGAACTTGTAACCCCGGTCCTTGGGAGCTTCTTGGGGCCACGCGGTTTCGAGGTCCTCAAGCACGGCAACAGGAGCTACCTTCTCAAACATGGTCACATTACCACCCAACGGTGTCTGATTACCTTGGCCGCGACCCTCCCAATGCTTCGAAGCATCAATAAAACGATCCTGCCAGACAACGGCAAGCGCCATGCGGTTCGCATCCCAACATAAATTTGCCCGCTCGGGGTAGCCAACCGCGATGCCCCGTGGCGTTACACCTTCAATGAAATTCCGATAGATGACGGGCTTTCTGTCAGGCTTGAGTTCGATCATGCCGTTGACAATACCTTCTGGCACGCCTCCATCGGCGCCTTTCTTCAAGAACGCCCACATAGCTGCCAGCTGAAGATCGCGATCGCCACCGTAAACGTTCGCCACTGTGCTTTTACCTTCCGGGTATCCCGTGGGCATACGCGTGCCTGGACGATATTTCTGAGGATCAGGCAGGTAACGATGAAACCAGTCTTCTCGAATCCTCTGGCTCATCGTGTCGAGGGCGATTGCTTGAATTCCCGTCGACTTAAATTTTCCGTACGTGTGACAACTCACACACGCCAGCCCCTTTGAACCAACCATCTGTCGTCCAAACGATGCTTTGCGTGTCTCGGCCTCCCCCGAGTCCACCAAAGTTGCTTCAGTAACCTTGTCCAACTTGGCAAAGGAATCGGATAGTTTCACGGCCTGCCCCTGCCCAAAGCTAGGCATGTGCGTTTTCATGTAGGGTCGACTTTTATCTCCATTCCCTATTACGCGAGTCAACCAGTCTTGCCGCAACTTATCCCCGGCTCCGTCAAGTGGCGGCGGCAACCGGCCTTCGTCACCCATTTCGGGAATCGAGCTCACAAACAAGGCATTACGATCGGATTCTGCGCCACCCTTTCCATGACGCTGGTGGCATGCGTAGCAGTTAAGGGCAGCCATCGAGTGAGACAACAAGGTCTCCGCATTCATTGCCTTGCCTCCATCCCCGACATCCCGCCGCATGGCAGATTCCACCGCTGATTTCTGAATCGACGTCAGCTCATAATTTGGAACAGTGACCTGACCCGCTGCGGCCAAACAGCCTTTCCCGGCCTTGCAATCAGACAATCTTGGTGCATTGACCACTGATTGCACAGGTTTTCCTGACTCAGTTTTGATATGGCAGCCAGCACAACCCAAGGAAGTGAACAACTCTCGTCCACGATCCACCAACGTTGAGTCAAACACAAATTTTTCAGGATCCACGGGCTCTTGTGTCTGCTCAACAGGTGCCGGCGTTCCGTCGGCAGTCATCACGATCGCCTTGTCAATTCCACCAGACTTGACCCCTGGCCCAGCCCAATCGAGTGCAAGGACTTCTTCACCGCCCTTTTCAAACCAATTGACACGGATCGCGTGCATCCCTGGTGTCAGATTGATGCTTGCTTCTTTTGCTGTGTTGGGGTGAATTCCATCATTGTCGATCAACTTCTTACCATCCAAATACAGCATGCTGCCGTCATCTGAACTGAGTCGGAAGCTATATTTTCCCGCTTTTGAAATTGGCAAGAACCCCTCGTAGCTGATGATGACATTTTCATTACGTCCACCTACGCCGATATCCAATCCCCTCGACACCCCTGTTTTGTCGGCCTTGAGTTTGGCCAGGTCGGGCATTTTATCCACGCCTTTGAAATACGCCGAAAATCTCATATTCGGTTCTTTCGGAAGATCACGCTGACTTCCAAAAGCCACCCCCGCGTCATCACCGCTCAGATACTGGGCAACATGCCGCCAATTATCGCCACCGAGGTCAAGCTTTGGCATCCGACCTGAGGGCCGTACAGCCAATGGATCCTTCAGAAACTTTTCAAGACTCGCCCGGCTGTACTTCTTATCCAAACCCACCAACGGAACCGAGGTGTCGGACGACGCTTTGCGGCCGTCACGCGGCATATGACACGCGACGCACCCGGCCTCATGAAAAACGCGTTCTCCTTGACCAGTATTTGCAGTTTTGCCGCCCATCTGAATGGTGGCATCACCCACGAGATAATTAGCCAACGCCACGGCCGCCTGTCGTCGCTGCTCACCCGACATCCCCGACATCAAATCAGGCATGGTCGTACCTGGTTTCACATCATGCGGGTTGGCAAGAAAATCAACCAACCATTCCGGGTGAACGCGCTCTCCAATCAAATCGAGGATGGGTGGCTGTTTCGCATCAACACCGGCGAGGTGACTGGACTCAGCTTCGTGACATCCTGTGCAGTTCAGCTCACCAATCAAAAGTCGACCGCCCGCAGCGGCATCACCTCCGTTGGCATGGAAACGTTCGAAACCTGGAACAATGGGCCTGCGTGCTTCGGCTTCAATATCGCGGGGGCGTACCCAGATATTGCGAAAACGCACAGGGTTACCGTGATTCTGCAAATAGATCGGCCCGAAATCGGATCCTTCCTTGACGGGCGCAGCCGTCGTGGTCCGGGGTAGTTCCACGTCACGATGAACCACAACACCATTAAGTTTGACGGTAATATTTGCGTTCGCAGTCTTCTTGCCATCCGCGGCGAATCTGGCCGCAGTGAAATCGACATCGTAAGTTTGCCAAACCATAGGAGGCAAGCACATATTCAAATCAGGATCTTTGATCGAATACAGTCCACCGGCTTCGTTATTTTTTCCCTCAAGCCCGAAGGAATCAAGCACCTGGGTCTCATATCGCCCTTGATGGTACAGCCCACTATTGCCACGTCCTTGGCCTCTGGCCTTCGGCATGTACGGAAGGCGAAACTCAAGATGCATCGCGTAGTCACCAAACGTATCTGAGCTTGTGCAGCCCTCCATCAACAAACCATCGTCCGTCATGCGGGCCCCGTCTTTCCAATGCTTCTCGAGAGACTCGGGCGTCCCGTCAAAAAGCACCACCGACCCAATCGGCGGCTTTACACCCATTGTCGGGCTCTGGCGTTCCACCCGCTGGAACTTACTGACCATCGCTTCAAGCTGGTCAGCATCTAATTCGAGCTGCTGCTTGTCTTTCCCGTTCCAACCTGCGCCAGGAAGACCGTCTGTATACACGACCACCTTAAAATCGCCATCACCCAGTGCAATCACCTGCAACCCGCGAGTGCTGTCGGTGTACTCCCCCTGCAACGCGAAATCAGGATCTTCGGCAGCTTTCTCTGGGCTGTCATAAACTTGCGCGTGCAGAAGGCTACCCAAACAGAACACAAAAGCAAAAGCAGAAAATGCAATACGCATCATGACGTGCAATTCTTGGAGGAGGGATGAAGCACAAACTGCCCTGACCAACGTCGGCTGAACCCGACTGATCATTTCACTACTTTCATCCGCAAGGGGGTGCGCATGATGTGAAACGGCGATTAGCACTTATTATGCGACAAAATTTCGCCCCGTGTAACCGGGGCAAGCCGAATAGTGTAATCGATACGGCCCAGTCACGCTTAACTCCAGCGTAAGAAATCAGGTAGCCAAATGACGGACACACCAGATCCAGTGATCTGACCAAAACAAGCTGTGAACTACTCACAAGTCAAGGTACCCAAAACCTCACATCTAAGGGCCTCAGCTCCATGCAATAGGTTCAATAGGCCATTGCCAAGCCATCCGGATTAGGGAATGGGTTTCACCACTTGATTGACCGCGTTTTCGGTGATCGACGTCCCCTCGTGCTCAACTACCTGCAAATATTTCAGCGGGGCAAGAGTCAACACACCAGCATCAGTAATGCCTGTCTCCTCCAACCCGATTCCGGTCAGCATCCTCAGTACAAGCAACTTCTCAAGATCCGCGTCGGTGACTTCCGTTCCTGAAAGTTGAACCTGCCTAATGTTGGGCAATCCTTTAAGGCATTCCAGCAAAGCCGGATCAAAATTGCCGGGGGTAAACGCCACTGCAAAGATTGGCATCCCGGGCGACTCACGTAACATTTTCACCCCAGCCTGCCTCAACGGAAATATAGCGCGAAGCTCATCCAACCCGACCCCATAAGCTGGGCCTGACGGCGTCGCGTAGGCACCGCTGTAAAACTCTTCCGCAGAAATTTCCTTGGCGACACCCCACTTGTCCATCACGAAATAAAGGTCATCCAATAAGTAACGTGGATCTGAAATGTGCAAAAAGTCTCCAGGCTTCGCGGTTTGCTCAAAATAGATACGAAGGGTGCGTCTCTCGTTGGGGAAAGGAACATGAAGATCTCCCCAACCCCGTATCCTTTCTGCGCCTTGAACAGTGGTGACAATTCCGCGCGGCAACGAGTCCGAATAAAGTACGCCACAAAAACCGTGGTCAACCCAACCCACGAAAAAACCGAGCGGAAAAACTAACCAAACCACACCAACCGAACGTTGAAACGTCGTCTTGGGCCAAGCTTCTGAGGTGGTCCACATCACCCACCCTCCAATCAGCGCCATGGTTCCGTTCCAAGGCAATACACTCGCATTCCAATCCAAGGCAACTGGAGACAACATTAACATGATGCCAAGATGCATTGCCACGCAACCAAACGTTGCCCACCTCGGCCTGACGCAAGCGACGACACCGACGCCAAGTTCGGATAATGCAACCATGACGGCAAACGCAACGTGGTAGTTGTATGCATCATCAACCCCCGATCGATTCAGCAACCAGTACGAAGCATGTCCATACCAGTCTGCCGAGACAAGTTTATGCAACCCAGCCCATAGCCATGTCGACACCACAAACCAACGAGCAACGCTGTGCCACGACGGCCAAACACAAGCCGACATCAAGATGGCAATTGCATAAAACTGCGGCTGCAAACGATATTGGTCCAAGACCCCTGCTGCAATCAGCAATACCCAGTGCAACGCCAATCCCGGGCGAGGGAAGAGCAAGGTCACCACCAACGAACCGAACACGGGCCATGTAAAATCCCACGGTGGAAAAGAGAAGGTTGGCAGATTGGGTGGGCTGATTCGGTTACCCCACAGCGGCAGCGTGATCCAAACCGTCAACGCCTGACACACAACGCCAAAAGCAAGCAACCACCACCGGGAACGAGAAAGAGCCGAAGCACCCCATCGCTCGCAGAATTGAGTCACTAAACCTTGCCTTGCCATTGCGTCGCTGTCTTCCCGTGTGCGAGACAACGTTAAGAGCTCCTTCACCCAGAATTCGGCATGAGAAGAGTGGCATCACCATCGACAAGAAAACTGAAGATCATGCGGCCCATTGTCCTTGCTTGCTACTGCAACTTACTGCACGACAACCAAACAATGCAATCTCGATATGCATGCAATGCAGGCATATGGACAACTGCCCATGACACATGCGTGGGAAAGCAGGTTGGATTCGGTTTGCCGCTTGAACGGGCGAATCAGACTAAAGTTTTCCCTGCCGTCCCAAAAAACACCACCCTCACGACACAAGGTCAGAACCGCGTCCACACTTCTGGCTTTGCAGTGACTCACCTATGCCGCAACCCCATGGCCTGACCACATAGCCGTTTCCAAGCCTCATCTACCACGCTGCTATTGCGATCAATTCCCGACAACGAACAGCGTTCTGCACCGCCTGATTTGCGAGCCGAACAAGTGCCCCCCTGATAAGCCGATACGATTAGCCGAGCATAGCCAACATTTGTTGCTCGCCCTTAACATAAGACGGCTTCTCAACCAGTCAAATCATTTCAGACTAAGACATGCCGACGCAACGCTGTCTTTCGCAACGCAAAAGCGTTAAATTAATGATCTGCGCGATCGCAGATCCCACAAAGGCTCGGCCTACAACCAAGCAACTCTCAACCTGAGTCAGATGCTTTTGCTAATGCCACACTTAGTCACCACGTCCCTCCGCGAGCATTGTCAATGAACCTAGATTCAACCCGTTTCATCTTATGCCTACTGCTCACCTCGTGTTGTGGTCTTTCAAATGCTGAAAACTGGTCAGGCTTCCGCGGTATCAATGCACAGGGACACTCGACGGAAACCCAGCTTCCCCTTACATGGACAGACAAACAAAACATCAAATGGAAGACCGCGTTACCCGGCGAGGGATGGTCATCCCCGATCGTCTACGATGACAGCGTCTATATCACCACTGCCACGCAGGATGGTACGTCCTGCCGGGTGCTCTCACTTGACAGCCAGACCGGTAACAAGAACTGGGACGTCGAAGTCCACAAACAAAACCCGGGCGCCAAACGAAAGCAAAACTCATACGCAACGCCCACCCCCATTACCGATGGGAACACTATCTTTGCGGCTTTCGCTGATGGGACGATTGTAGCGGTCGACCGACAAGGAAACTTGATTTGGAAAAACACTGAAGTTAAATTTCACAGCCTGCATGGCCTGGGTGCCTCGCCGATTCTAGTCGATGGCCTGGTAATCATGCCGTTTGACGGCAGTAGCTCAGAGGAGAAGGAACTGGGCTGGAAGATCCCGTGGGACAAAGCAGTCGTGCTTGCAATTGACGCCAAAACCGGAAAGACCGTCTGGCGTGGCAAACGCGGTGCATCACGCGTCGGCCACGTGACCCCCGTGACAGTTAATGGCGGACGTTCTATCGTCAGCGCGGCCGGCGACCAAGTTGCAGCCTTCGACAAGGACACCGGTGCCCGAATCTGGTCTGTCTACAGCCAAGGCGAAGGAGTCACTCCAACCCCCGCAGTGGGAGACGGAATCATCTATACGTCTTCCGGTTTTGAAGAACCAACGATCCGAGCGATTCGAGTCAACGGAGCGGGCGACGTTACCGACACTCACATCGTTTGGGAACAAAAGAAGGGTGTTCCCGCGATGCCATCCCCCCTTCTGGTCGCACCTCACCTCTACACCATCACCCGTGACAACATTCTCTATTGCATCAATTCCGAAGATGGTGAGGTGCTATGGAACAAACGACTCACAGGAACACATTCAGCCTCTCCGGTTTACGCTGATGGACGCATTTACATTCTGTCTGAAACAGGCGCGACGCTCGTGCTGAAACCGGGCGCCGAATACAAAGAACTGGCAAGCAATCCGCTCAACGAAAAATGCCTTGCCTCCATGGCTGTCTCCAATGGCAGACTCTTTATACGCGGAATTACCCATCTATTTTGCATTGGCAAACCAGAAGATCAATGATCGGACGACTTGTTACGGTCGCCCTTTGTGGCATTCGGGCAACAAGGACGCCACTTACCAATAATAGATTTTAGGCATCCCCGCGGCAGGTTGTTTTACACGCTGCAGCTCAACAAAGTTTTCACGCTGCCAACTTAACCAAAGCTGCTCCAGATCAGAAACAAGCTCTGGGAAATCGGCGGCTCGATCTTCCGATTCTGTACGATCACAATGAATATCATACAATTCCCAACGTTTTAGGTAGTTGGTCCAGACCAGCTTCCATTTCCCACGCCGGACTGCGCGATTTCCCTCATGCTCAAAAAATAAGGTACGGGTATTCGGCGGCTTTCCTTCCCACACACTCAACAGGCTCTCCCCAGCTAAAGGCAAGACCTTTGGCGAGTGATTCGGGTATTTTGCATTTGCCAGCTGCAGGAAGGTTGGCACTAAATCGATCACGTGCGTAGGCGTCCGATTGATTTCGCCCTGCCGCTCGATGCCGCGTGGCCAAGATACGATCGTCGGCGAAGAAATACCGCCTTCATGGTTGTAGTGTTTGTAAAGACGGAAAGGTGTGTTACACGCATTTGCCCATCCTGTTCCATAACTATGAAACGTTCTCGGTCCACCCATCTGCTCCACCTCATTCCCGCGGTACAGGCGATTAACCGGGTAGGGATTATTGTCAAAACCATACGGATCCCACTCGGCACAAGCACCATTATCGGACAAAAACACGATCAGCGTGTTGTCCATGCAGCCCTGCTCTTCGAGGCAATCCACGATCCGTCCTACATTGCCATCCATGATTCTTATCATCGCCGCGTAGGTGGCCATTCGGGTCGCAAGATCTTCCCGCCTCTCACCACTCAGCTCATCCCACCCCGGGATATCGCGATCAAAATACGGTGAGTCAGCATTACGGTTGGGAACCGCCGTAACATGACCTCGTTTAGAAAGCTGCGTGCCTTCCGAGACCAATCCCAGATCCTCCATCTTCCGAATCCGCTTCTCCCGTATCTTGTCCCAACCCTTCCTGTAGGTTGCCACACCTTTCTGGATTTCCTCAGCGGGTGCCTGCAAAGGAAAATGCGGTGCGTTGTAGGCCACATAGAGAAAAAAAGGATTTTGCTTCCTTTGAGAAACCTCAATAAACTCGACTGCGTGATCAGTAATCGCATCCGTGGCGTAAAATTCACCTGCCTTGTAATGGCGTTTCTCTCGCCCAGTCGGCAGCCTTTCAAACAAATCACTACGGTAATAACTTGCGTACGCCTTGAAGTGACCGAAGAACTCATCAAAGCCATGGTTCGTTGGTATGCACTCTGGATTACCTTTTCCGCGAAGGTGCCACTTCCCGGTCATATATGTCTGGTATCCGGCATGCCTCAACAAAGAAGCTACACATACGGCACGTTCCGTTAAAAAACCCCTATAGCCTGGTTTCTGGTTGTCCGACGACATCGCCCCCACCCCAGCTTGATGAGGATACAGCCCCGTAAGCAAAGAAGCACGAGTCGAGCAACAACGCGCCGCGTTGTACAACTGGGTCATGCGGATCCCTTGTGCCGCCAATTGATCTAGACGCGGAGTTTCAATCTCACTGCCGAAACATCCCAAATCGGAATAGCCCAAATCATCGGCGAGAATGAGAACAACATTTGGCCGTTCCTTTAATTCCTCCCCCAACAAAACGGAAAGACAAACTACAGCACCGCAAACGGCGCCCATCATCCGAGAACTGAATCGCTTCATTTTTCCGTCTTGCAAAAAGAACTAAATGGAATGCAACACATCACGTGCAGAAAGAAACATTCCCTTCCTACGCCACTCCGAACGACCTGCCCGCTCGCCGCACCCATGTGCTACTTGTGCGTGACATCAATCTGAAGTGGCCAGCCGGGGATGACCTTTCCGTCCGGTTGACGCTCTGCATCCATGCTGTGCAATTCGCAGACAATTGTCATCTTCGATTTATCAAACTTAACCATTCCATACCCGTTCGCGCCGGGAGCGGTAGCGGCGACCGTCAGCTTGTTACCAAAACGATCATGATGGTTTCCGGTCCCCGGGATACCGGGTATTTCTCTACCTTGAGCGGGGACCGAGGGTCCCCACTTGCGATTCTGTTTGGATGCGAACGCTGGTACCGAGTATCCCCAAGGTCCATCGCCCCAATCGTTGATACCATGTTGATGAAGCGTGCCGAAATGGATATCCCCCGACAACATGACCGCTTTTGACGGAGCTATTGCTTTTAAGGCCCGATTCCGCGCTGTTTGTGGCCAGCCGTTCGCATCCATATCACCGTACCGAACATCGTAGTTACCAATGTTGACAAACGGCGACTGAGATAGCACAGCAGCCAATGTCTTACTCTTAGCAACCTGTGCGGCCCAGTCTCGAACGAAAGTCTCCTGGGCCTTCCCCAACAACTGCAACTCTGGTTTGTCGAGCGCAGACACATCAAATGCCGGGTCCATGATTACTTCGGGCGTGCGATTGGGACGTTGCGTCAAGGGATCCTTAACCGCCTCTTTCACCACCAGCGACGGTGGTGACTTGAATTTACGATCTTCCAGAATCGCAAAGCTGACCCCGCCATAATCCAATGCAGTAAAATACGCATTGATCCCATCGCCCCAAGGTCCCTTTGCTACGGCATCAGGCAGGTGCCACGTTTGAGTCGCTTCAACGGCATTGACCCAAATGGGATGCATTGGGTACCCGCCGCTGGTTCGTGGCCCTGTCATGCGTCGGCCTCCATCGCCCCAAAGGTCGCTCGCATAAACATCATGATCATCTGTGATCATGATTGAGGGTCGATCTTTCAGCAGGTCTCGAAAAGTGAGACCAAACTTTCGCCATTTTGCGAGATAATTGGCCATCGCTTCAGGGACTTCCGACTCCTGCTCACACAAAACAACCTCGCCAC
Source organism: Rhodopirellula sp. (assembly GCA_003513555.1). Classification (GTDB taxonomy): domain Bacteria; phylum Planctomycetota; class Planctomycetia; order Pirellulales; family Pirellulaceae; genus Rubripirellula. Next base: position 14,573 of record DOPG01000026.1, read on the forward strand.
CCGCGTTGCTCTCATAAATCTGGTCTCCCGCAAAAAAGACGAGGTCCGGATCCTGGTCAATCATTTGCTTGACCGCTGCCTCGTAGGGAAACCACTTGTCATTGACGCAAGCAACCACCATTAACTTCAACACCGGCTTGTTCTTGGGATTTGCACGAATGACCCCCTGCAGAACGCTCTTTCCTGACCGCACCTGGTACGACACATTCGACTTCTGCCGCCAATTATCAATCCTGAACACTGCCATAGCAGTCAATGGATCAATTACTGCAGCCATCGTTCTTTGCCACTTGCCATTTTGCTTCAACCACAACTCGGTCTCGGCCTCAACGGCATTCAATGGATCCGCATCGGTATGTACCGCAATTTTAAGCGTATCGTTCGACAATCCGTATTGTGTCCACAGCAACGATGGAACGGTTGCAGTTGAATTCCTCAAGCGTTCGACAGTCACAAAGTACGCACCATGAGTCTTCCCCTCTGGCGTCGTGAGCCACGTTTTCAACTCAGTCGGTCCAGCCGGTAAATCAAACTCGTAAGACACGCTTACTTGCTGGTCTGGCTCTGGAATGATTCCAGCTTTTTCCTGTCCTGCTATCCGCACTCGTGCCGCCTTAGAATCAATCGGTCTTTCGATATAATTCGGCCATCGGGAAATCGTGAATCGGTACCTTCCCGCTACAGCAACATCGATTGCCCAATGGGAGTTGGCAATCTTTCGCTTCACCACATGTGTTTTTGCCCACGGTGGTCCGCCGGATGACATCACCCATTCCTGACTGGTCAGATCGGTCGGATTTTCCAAATCGCTACCGATCACGATGCGTGAGGGAACCATTCCCGACTTCACTGTCTGATACCAGGTCAGATGTTCCTTTCGTAAATTTGCAACCACCTTGGGAAACTTGCTCGCGACATCAGTACGCTGCATCGGATCCTGTTGGATATCGTACAGTTCGCGTCCCTCGACCAACCGCCAGCGAGGTGTCATCACAGCGCCAATCAGCCACGGGTTATCGGGTTCCAAAAAACCATTCCCACCATGCATCTGTGTATGCAAAATCCGATCCGGCCAGGTAGCTTTCCGGGGCCCCATCAAACTCACCAACGACTTGCCATCCAGTTTCGGCCAGTCTGCTGGTCTCTGGAGATCACATAGATCCATCAGCGTTGGCGTGATGTCAAAATGCATCGCCAAAGCATCAACATCCTTTGCCTTGTTAAAACGAGTGTCGTAATGGCGAATGAACAACGGAACCCGATGTCCGCCCTCATAGGCAGAACTTTTTCCGCCACGTCGGTAGCCGTTCTCACTCGGATCGAGGGGAAACCCGGTAATCCTTCTCCCCTCTCCAAACAAGGCACCCGCAGAGGTACCGTTATCGGTAAGGAACACAAGGATCGTCTCTGAGTCCAACTGTTCCGTTTTCAGGAACCTGCGTAACCTCCCCAAATTCCAATCAAAATTCGCTACCATCCCTTTAAATGCTGCCTGCTGTGGGGGACAGCCTGCGTCTAAATAGGGCTTTTTCCATTCCGGCCCTACGAGATAGGGGCCATGGGGCGCATTCGTAGCGAGATAAACAAAGAATGGTTTATTGCCACCGGCATCAGTCAAGACACCGTCAATGAAACCCATCGCTTCATCAAACCACACGTCAGTACAGTAGCCGTCGAATTTCTTCCATTTATCGCCGACCAAGTACGTGTCATCAAAATAATCATTCCCCCAGTAATCCGAGATTTGCGTCACGCCACCACATCGATGCCAAACGGATCGCTCGAACCCTTTATCCATCGGGCGTGTCGGCGCGTTATCACCTAGGTGCCATTTACCGAACATTCCAGTGGCATAACCATTAATCGTGAAAAGGTCTCCGAGCGTTTTCTCTCGTTTATGCAGACTGGTCCGTCCTGAAGAGGTGCGATAAGCACCCGTCCGCGCCGGGTAACGGCCTGTCATCAAAGCCGCACGCGTGGGCGTACAAAATGGAGCCACGTGAAAGTCAGTGAAACGAATTGATTCACTACTCAACGCATCCAAATTAGGAGTCTTGAGCGTTGGATTTCCGTGGCAAGATAAATCACCATATCCCTGATCATCTGTCATGATCACGATTACATTGGGTCGCTTACTGCGTTCGGCAAGAGCTTTACAGGTCGGCAAGACCAGCCCGAGACAACAAACCGCTAACGGCACTATGATTCGGGAAACGAGCTTTCGCAGATAGCTATAATTCCCAGTCCAACTCAATGTATCCAAAGTGGTGCTCCACCGTTCAACAGGATTGATGCTTCGAACCAACACGTTACATAAACACAACACGATGGTCACGTTTTGTATTTTGCCTCAGCATTGAAGGACACAGCTTACCCCAAAAATGCACTTTTCGCCTGAATTGACTTTCGCTCACACGAATTATCTCAATTTACCTCCCCATCAACTTTGCATTCAACACCCTGTCAATCAGCTTGTTTCCGACCCGCGGTTTTACACACAACAAGAAAACGTTAACCCGCCCTATTGCGATTTCGCATTAAACTTACCCAAAACACTGCAGTCATGCATCGGCGTACTTTCTTAGCTTCAGCACCGCTCCTATCGTCCTCAATCGCAGGACCAGCAGATGCGGCAGAAAACCAATCTGACGTGCCCGCCTACAAAACCCGGAATGCACAAATTGTCATCCACACCACCCAAGGTTACCCAGAGAAATGGAAGACAATTTACAAGGACACCATCGAGCATTACGCCCACCATTGGGGCCACGTTGGTCCTACCTACGTCTTTCTAGTTGAAAATACCGACTGGGACCCAACCACCCTGACAGACAAACGACGGAAACAACTCGAGGCATCGATTCGAACACTCAAACGGAAATTTGCGACCCTGCAAGGCAACGATGCCGACGGACAATACCTTAATTGGCGAACCGGAAACCATTGGGCTGGGTGGAGTATCAGCCCCGCACACCTAACGATCACAATGACGATGACGCCACTGCGAGATGCCCAGCAGTTCGTCATTGGGCCCATCCACGAATACACCCACGCCCTACAAACCGCCTATGGGTTTGCGACTGAGGCCATTGACGGTAATCAGATGGGACATTCCCGATGGACCGGTCCAGCATGGTGGCGTGAAGGCTCGGCAGTTCTAATTTCATACCTGTATAGCTATCAACACCCGGAACTGTTCGCGAAACTTCAGCGTTCCATGACTTGGCAACGATTCAGCCATGAGATGCATCGCAATCTCAGCCTGTACCAACAAGCAAAAATCCCTATCAACGCAGGAGTGACTCATGATGATTGGCAACGCCTGGAAAAAATCAAGAAAGTACATCCTGTCGTTTATGCGGGTGGATCCGTTGCCTGCGCAAAACTCCTGCAGCGTGCAGGAAGCTTGAAGCAGCTGTTTGCGTTCCTACATAAGGTACCTGAACTTGGCTGGGAACCCGCGTTTGAACAACACTTCCAACTTAGCCTGAACCAGTTCTACAAAAAGTTTGAAGAGGACATTTCGAACGCAAGACCCCAGCTTGCTGAATTTGGAGAACAAGCCAATTGGGCTGCATACTTAAAAGAGATGAAATGACGCACAAACACATCGACTAACACCGTTCGTCTACCCCAACCAACGCAAGCGGCACCAACTTTGCTTTACATTTCAGTTCCCACCAAATGCAAATCCAAAGTATAACTAAGGGCCATCCCACCTCACGGCCACACAGTCTTCCCACCAGCCCCCAGTGTTATTTACACAGCATGTTCATTCCTGCACCTCCCCTGAAGTGGACGCCACATCTCGTTGCATGGCTCATCATTAGTTCATCGCTGAACTGCGGTCCGTTTGTAGGCGGCGGCATTGCTGAGGAACCGTTAGTTTACGGCACGAACATTCAGCCGATCCTCGCAAAACACTGCGTCTTGTGTCATGGACCAGACGACGCAGAAGCAGGCCTACGTTTGGATCTATTTGCCAGCGCAACTTCAAAACTGGCTTCAGGTCGAAGGGCCATCGTGCCAAAAGAATCAACAAACAGCGAACTTATCAAGCGAGTAACAACGACTGACCCGGATCATCGCATGCCACCCGAGGGACCGGCACTCACACCTCAAGAGACTGAACTGTTAAACGTCTGGATCAATCAGGGCGCAAAATTCGATGAACATTGGGCATACCGTCCGGTGAAGAACCCAATTCCCCCTTCAGTCTCCGATGAAACCTGGGTCCGTAATCCCATCGATCGCTATGTGTTGGGCCGCCTTGAATCCGCAGGAATCCAACCATCACCCACGGCGAAACCAGCGACGCTCGCTAAACGACTTGCTTATGACCTCACCGGGCTTCCCCCCGACCCGAAACTACTCGACGCTTTCTTACTAAAACCTGACGGAGAGGGTTATGAATCCCTCGTTGATGCGTTGCTAGACTCAGAACATTTTGGTGAACGCTGGGCACGGCATTGGCTGGATAAGGCGCGGTATGCTGACTCCGATGGCTATGAAAAAGATCGGCCGCGGCCCAATGCTTGGCTGTATCGAGATTGGGTAATCAACGCCATCAATACAGACATGCCATTTGACGCATTTACCAGAGATCAACTTGCTGGTGACTTAATGGACAGTGCATCTGCGACACAAAAGCTTGCCACTGCATTTCATCGCCAGACTCTTACCAATACCGAGGGTGGCGTTGATCAGGAGGAATTCAGAGTCGAAGCCACATTCGACCGCACGGAAACCACCGCGGCCATCTGGCTAGGCCTCACCATGACGTGTGCTCGCTGCCACAATCACAAATACGACCAAATTAGCCAGCAAGACTATTACCGTTTGTTCGCATTCTTCGATGACCTCAAAGAAACGAACACAAACTTCCCAGCCAGTGGAACGGCCATCGCCGAACACAAACGTCTCCGCGCGGAACATCAGAAGGCCGTCACAAAACTCGAGACAGAATACAGGGCCGCACTAGAACAACTCCAGCCAGAGTTAGACCATTGGATTCAACATATCGAACAACGAGTTGCTGGTAAGCAGCCGGAATCGCTGATGTCCACAGTCGCTCAGCCGATTTCTGCGACGTCTACTAGCGGGTCTGATTTGGATATTCAGGAGGACGGTTCGGTCCTGACCCGGGGTACATTAACCGACAAAGATAAATACACCCTGGTGTTCGAGATGCCTGCTGGCAGTCTCAGCGGAATAAAACTGGAAGTGTTTCCGCATGACACGCTACCGTCCAAGGGACCGGGCAGACCGCCCAATGGGAACTTTGTACTGAGTGAACTGCGGGCCTATGCGGGTAAAAACCCCGCATTCAAAACTGAATACGAGCGTGTCGTCTTTTCCTATGCAGAAGCCGACTTCTCTCAACTGAATTTCACACCTCGTGGGGCTTTCGACAGATCCCCAAAAACAGGTTGGGCAATCTCCCCAAAAACAGGCAAGCCCCATGAGTGGCTTGCACTTACAGAGCCTCTTCAAGCGACTGAAGAGCGAAAGTTTCTGCAGGTCGTGCTCGATCAGCAGTATGGTGGTAAGCATCTTCTCGGACATTTCCGCATCTCCACCATTTCTGGTGAAACCACTCTGCGTCGGTTGCCCGAGGAAGTGGCTAACACATTTCGAATCCCGTCAGCCCAATGGAGCGATTCCCAAATGCAAACTGTTTCGGAATACTTTGCGTCCCAAAACAGAAAAACCAAGAGCATCGCAGATCGTCTAGCACAGCTTAAAACCCATGCTCCAAGGCTGGCAACTGTGCAAGCCCGCGTTATAAGCCCCGCCACCAGAACCACACATGTCCTGCATCGCGGAGATTTCCTGCAACCGACTGACGAAGTTGAGACAGATGTGCTGGCGGTCCTTAGTCGCACCCATCCCATTACGAAACGCGGTGATCCCGAACCGGCTGATCGGCTTGACCTTGCAACATGGTTGACTGACGCGAACCACCCTCTAACGCCACGGGTGAGCGTCAACCATGTATGGGCACAGCTGTTTGGCAAGGGTCTGGTGGGTACAGTGAACGATTTTGGCATCCGGGGTGATCGACCAACACATGCTGCGTTGTTGGACTGGCTGTCATGGAACTACCCACGCGAACTAAAATGGAGTCGCAAAGCGCTAATAAAAACGATTGTTCTCAGTGCAACCTACAGACAGGCATCTCAACATCGATCCGATCTGGCAGAACTGGATCCCGCCAACCAACTACTCGCCCGACAAAATCGCGTCCGCGTGAGTGGTGAGGTCGTACGAGATTTACACTTAGCCGTCAGTGGTTTGATAAGCGACAAAATAGGTGGACCAAGTGTTTTCCCGCCGCTGCCACCAGGCGTGGCGGAACTCAGCTACGCAAACAACTTCAAATGGAAGACCAGCAACGGGGAAGATGCTTACCGTC
>DOPG01000325.1:0-13970 GCA_003513555.1 Rhodopirellula sp.
TGAACTCAATGATATCGCAGCAAAATACCCCGAACTGGTAACCACAATGGTCCAAAAATGGACCAACATTTCACGCTCGGTACTTCACGCCCCTGCCGCAAGCTACACACCAACCACACCAACCACACCGGCAGCCACGACAGACATCAAACCCGTGCACAGCAACCCTCAGTGGACCAAATTCAACTCCACGCTACCTAGCAAAAACAGAAGCAAGCGGGCGGGTATAAAGAAGTCTATTCGGGCTCGAAAAAACACGGAACTGCAGGTGTCTAACGGAAACCTGAATCTTGTTTTCTCTGGCGATGATCCCGGAATCGCAATGGATCTTAGACGTGAATCCTTGCCACCGGGGCCCTATCGGCTCAGCTTTGAATTGAACGGAGGCACGATCAATGGCGGCGAATTGTTCTTCACAACTGAGCAAAAAACCACTCTCCCGAAGGGAACACGCATTTCATTTGCGGTAGCCGCAAATGGTATGTGGCAATACATCGATCTCGAACTTGAAACCAGCAAATCAATTCAACAACTAAGGCTGGATGTAAGTGATGGCCCTGGAAAAGCCTCGATCCGAAACTTACGGCTGACTGACACGTCCGGAAAAACCCTGCGTCAATGGCCCAAGTAATCCGTCCGATAGCCACCCCAACACAAAACAGCCCAACACAAAACAAGTGCTCTCATGAAACTCAACATACTATTACTCTTGTCACTGATCGCATCTGTTGCTGTTCCAACGAGCGCTCAAAACAAACGCAATCAAAAAAAAATCAAGCAACAGAAATGGCGTGTTCAGTTACTTCACAAGGACAATAACGAAGGTGTCGCGGTTGGCGACATCGACGGCGATGGAAAACTGGACATCACTGCAGGCGAGTTTTGGTACCAGGCACCGGACTTCAAGCAACGCCCGGTCCGCAAATTGACATCATTTGGCGATGACTATCTATCGAACAACTCAGAACATCTTTACGACATGGACGGTGACGGTGATCTTGATATCGTCGCTGGAACGTTCAAAGAAACGCCTGTAAACTGGTATGAAAACCCGGGTGCTGGAAACTACGACATCGCAGCATGGCCAGTACACCGACTAGTTGACACCAGTACGGCCCACAACGAAGCGACCTTCCTGCACGACATCGACGGCGATGGCATCCCCGACTTCATCGAAAATTCCTGGAATGCGAAAAACCCCACACAGATTTTCAGGTTCGTGAAAGATACCGCTGGCCGAGTCAACGTCGAACGTCACGTCGTCTGTCAAAGTGGTAATGGCCATGGCATGGGTTTTGGCGACCTCAATGGAGATGGAAAGCAGGACATCATTTTCCAAGCAGGTTGGTACGAGCAACCGGCTGCAGGCGCCTTTTCAGGACCGTGGAAATACCATCACGATTTTGATCTTCCCCATGCAAGTTGTCCTATTTTGATTGTCGACCTCAACCATGATGGCAGAAACGACTTCATCTGGGCCGATGGCCACAACTACGGTCTCTACTGGCACGAGCAACTGGCCCCTCAGGCTGACGGCACAACCATATGGCGTCAGCACATGATTGACAAAAAATTCTCTCAGGGGCATGCGTTGGCGTGGGATGACGTCGACAACGATGGTGAACCTGAACTAATCACCGGCAAACGATATTACGCTCATTCAGGTCGCGACGCGGGTGCGAAAGATGACATCACTGTTCAGTTTTACGACTGGAGCCCAACAACGCAGGCTTGGACGAAGCGTTTAATCTCAACTGCAACCGCTGGTGAGGGGCCCGGAATCGGCTTACAAATACGCGTGGCAGACCTCGACAACAACGGCTGGAAAGATCTCATTCTTCCCGGAAAAAGCGGCACCCACATCATCTGGAATGAAGGCAAATAACAAGCCTCCGCCCCGTGATGCATTCTAAAATCCAACGCGATAGAATCTTGCCGCGCTCAGCATATTCAAGCTGACTCGTTGGCGGCCTCCAACGGCTACACCACCGCTGAAACAACGCCTCGCCGGCAATTCACGATCGCCTCCTGCAGCCACTTCTGTGCAACTCTGCAGCCTGAACCTGGCAGATCTTCTAGATCCTGACATAGTTACGCAGAGCTCCTTGCTTCGTTGGCGACCCCATGTCTTGCTGCCTAGGGCAGCGGACTAGCGGACTTATCACCAGTTCCTTGCTTGTCGCGTTCACAGAACGCAGCGATTGCACTGCGAAGAGTATGACATGCAAAAACTCAGCTTTTAAACATTGATCACGAAAGCTGCTCATCTCACACCCGGTCGTCCCCGATTTTAACTCAAGCCGAACAGACATGAGTCTACCTGCGGCGTCGCGATCATCTCTTGATTGCCCCCACCCTACAGGCTGCATTGCCCAAGCAATCCCTACGAAGGGTAAACACCAACAAAGATATTTTTCGTATCCGGATCAAACACCGTGACCGAAATAAATTACACAGCCTCGTATTTTCCCGCGACCACTCTTGGTTGCTCAAAAAACAAACTGACTGTGGCGTTTAAGCATCGTTCATTCCAATCGCCTGAGTTTTTTTGGAGAGATCAATGAAACATTTTCCATTCATGGCACTCGTACTCATCGCATTCCTGGCCGTTGGATGCAACCAAGGAGAGCTAGCACGTTTGAAAGCGATTGCCGCGCAACAAGAGAAAGAAGTTGCCCAAGCCAGAACCGCAGAACAGAACGCAAAACAGCGTGCCACGGAAGCTATTGCTGACTCAAGCAAAGACTTAGCGAAGGCGGCAGAACTACGTGACAGCGCAGCGAGTTTGAAACGCGAGGCTGTTGCGTGCCAACAATCGGCAATGGAAATGACAGAAAAGGCGAAGCAAGAGTTTAACGAAGCTAAAGTGCTTCATGAAGAATCGCTACGAATGAAAGCAGCTGCCAATGCCACCGATGCCGGGGCCCGGCAGATCTTGGAAAATGCCAGATCCATGACGGTGGCTGCGAAAGTCGACAGGTCCGCTGCTGAGGACATGCGAAAAGCCGCCGCTGATTCGAGAGTGGAATCCGAAAAGATGTTAGCTGACGCCACCCAGCAGCGACAAATGGCCAGCGAAGCGAGGGAAGCTGCGACAACGCAGCTAGCGACCGCTTCCGAAAAATTAAAAACCGCTAAAGAAGCCCAACTTGCTGCTGCCAGAGATCGCAAGAAAGCGGAGGAGGCATTTCTGGCAGCAGAACAGGATCGAGCCAATGCTGAAGCAAAACTAGCCATCATTGCTGTCAAGCATGCCGAAATAAATGCAAAAGCTGAAGCAACCGAGAAACAACTGGCTGCTGCCCAGAAGCTCAAGACAGAAATCGACGGCCTACTTGCAGCAACCCGAAAGATGCAAGCGGAAAACTCGAAAACGAGCTCTGATCTGGCCCAGCGTCAACAAGACCTTCAGCACCAAGTTGCGAACGCACAAGCAACAATCGAACAAGCTGCCAAGGAAAAAGCTGAAGCCAAAACTGCAAGAGCCGTGGCATTAAAAATCAAACAGGAAGTCGACCGCGCGGCAGCAAAATCAAAAGCAGAGTTTGCTGCAGCAGAAAAATCCCGTGAGAAAGCAGAGCGTGCTCTGCAGGCCGTAATCGCCGAAAAAGAAGCGGCGAGCAAAGAACAAATCGCTGCACAGGCGTCACAGGCTGCTGCTGAACAGGAAAAGATTGCTGCCACCGAGGCGATGGCGGCAGCAAAGTTGGCAAAGAAAATTACCACCGATGCCAAAGCAGAGTTGGCTGCCCAAAGAAAAGAACTCAAAACCGAAATCGCTCAAGCACAACAGCTAAGAAAAGCAACGGAAGAGCGAATCGCTGTGGCAAACAGGATGGAGCAGAATGCAAAAATTGCCGAGGAGGAAGCCGCACGGTACCAATCATCACTCGCTGACCAAATCGCTTCCCTCGAAGCCACTCGTAAAGCCATTGAGCTGAACAGGGTCGCTTTGGAAGCTACCAAGACGGACATCGAAATGGAAAAAGCGGCGGTGCTCGCGATCCAAATTTCTGCCCAACAGACCGAGCAGGCTGCCGCCGAGGGCTGGAGCTGCGTGTTGAAGGCCGTACGACAACTTGACGAAGCGCGTACTCAAGCTGAAATCACCAAATCTGAAGCGATGGAAGCAACACGGCAACTCACAAGCAAGCGTGAATCCAGCGACCAACGCCAGGCTAAGGCGGCGTCCCTCAAGACGACAAAGTAGTCAGGTTCCGTGAAATGACGTTAACAAATCATGCCAACAAAATCGGGGCCGCAATGGAGATTGCTAGCTCTAAACGGTAATGCAAGTGACTTGTGGTATTGGTCTAGAATAACATCGCTGACACCATCGTGGCTCACGGACGCTAAAATCCTTATGTATCGAAGCCCATGCTTCAACCGACATTGGTGGGACATCGGTTTTGTTGGGACAATGGTTACGCTAGCTGGCTGGGCATGAATTCTGCGGGAGCATTGTAACTGACGGAACAAAATTTGGATCATTTGCCTTTGTACAACCAGTGCAAACCCCAACTCTGCTCAAAAGTCCATCATGTCATCGAAAACCACGTCTGACATCGAAGAATTATTTACCTTCGAAGACGGCGTCTACCAGACTGCACCTGATGCAGCATCGCGGCTCTCACGGCTACTTCCTACTGGTAATTTCTATCGCCAGTTTTTCTGGGATGTGTGCCGAGCGAGTTCCGTAGCCCGACGGGGAAAATACGACAACTCGGAATGGAGTCGCACAAGCCTTGGCGTTCTCAGAGCACTTGAGTCGGTTGGCGTACGAACGCGGATCAGTGGAGTCGAGCACATTCGCTCTTTGGAATCGCCCTGTGTCTTCGTCGGGAACCACATGAGCATGCTGGAAACCATGGTGCTACCCGCTATTATCCAGCCGATCCGCGACGTCACTTTTGTCGTGAAACAAAGCCTGATGGACTACCCGATTTTCCGACACGTGGTTCGTGCCCGTAACCCCATCGCCGTTACACGGCAGAATCCTCGCGAGGACTTCAAAACAGTAATGCAATCCGGCCTCGAACGTCTTAAAACCGGCTGCTCAATCGTCGTTTTTCCACAAACCACTCGCAGTCTCACTTTCGCCCCCGAACAGTTCAATACTATTGGGCTAAAACTGGCAACGAAGGCTCAAGTCCCCATGGTGCCAATCGCCCTCAAAACCGATGCGTGGGGCAATGGCAACTGGCTGAAAGACATTGGTCGGATTGATCCAACTCAATGGGTTCATTTCGAATTTGGCCGCCCACTCAAGATCGAAGGTCGAGGGACTGTCCAACAAAAAGCAGCTACCGACTTCATTCAAGAAAAGCTCAGTGAATGGAGCAATCATCCGGATTGAGCGTTTGACTTTTAAATCCAATGCATTTCATTCAACCCGATGCATCACGGGCATCCAAGCGGTCAGGCCTTTTCATCAACAACTGAATCGGGCTACCTGTCGGAACTACTTCATTTGCGTCTCACTCGAACCAATGACTGTTGCCCTAAGTTTTTCCGTTTCTTCGAGGTCCTGAGTACGCATGCTTAACCAGCCAGCTTTGCGATTCACTTCCAGATAAACCTCTTGCACATCAGCTTTCGCAGCTTCCATATCTCCCAGTGCCATGCTGACCTTGGTACGGGCACGAAGATGCGGAACGCCGACTTTCTGCACCGGTTGCTTTTTTTGATCGGGGTTCTCGGGTGGAGCGACGGGTGCGAAGGTGAATGCAAGACGCTTAGCAAGTTGCAAATCCCCGCTAGCCAAGGCATCATCGACAGACTTTTCATCCTGCCACTCGAGCAGATTCTGCATTGCATTTCCATTCTGAGAAATCATTGTCATGCCAGAAAGGAAAGCTGCGATGGTTCCATCAGGCCGAATGATCAAAATATCAGGTTTGCCCCCATCCGCGAGAATCCCCAGTCGCTGAACAATCGGGTGTTTGATGCCTTCTGGGACAAGCATGGTCTGAAAGTGATCCGGGGGCTGCTTTCTTTTCTGCTGCTCCTCCAATCGTTTTGCGCAATTCGCTAACAATCGCATCCCTTGCCTTGCCAAGTTTCTCTACGGCCTGAACGTCATCCGTCTGCTCTGTCATGAATTGCTGCCAATTTGATTGTTGGTTGTCGATAAAGGATTGATGAAAATGACAGGGACAATGGGCCAACGCAGGATCCCACCGTCAACCTCAGACAAAACCGACGCGTTTCGGTCACCCAAAACTGGATTCCAGCTTGGAGCACTGTGGGTAGACGCTGCGATCACTCTGATCCGTGCAAGGGCCTGTGTCAGGCGATCGAGGACGATCCACCATCGACATGGGGTAGGAAATCATCGATAGCCTAACAAGCCTCCGTTGCCCACCTGTCCCAAAGCGACCCCAAGCATACGAGTAGAGACCATCGAATCCCTTCCTCATGACACCGTTTCAAAACACCGATTTTGGGCAGAACACCACGCTTTTTGAGAAAGGTTCAAATGGCGCAACGCCTGCACACAGGCAGGCTTCGCGATCGCATCGCGGAAAATACCTGCCGCCGCAGTGCAGAAGATACGCCACTACCAAAAGTCCCATCTCAGCTTCATGAAACTTCCTTCGGGATAGCGCGAGCTACCCGAAGGATCAGATTCGCAAAACGAATGAAAGTAATCAATGCGACCAAAGCAGTCACTAGAAGAGCAACTCCCAAGAACCAGCTACTAAAGACACCACTCGTGGCCAGGACGAACACAATGGGGGGAAAGACAACAGACAAAACGGCCAAGCCGATGACCCACCACTGGACCGAAGAAGCCGCAGATGCCAACTCCAAATTCCCAAGATACAAAGCCAGTTGTTTTAGAAACCGCAGGAAGAACACTCCCCCGACAACCTGAGCAAGCAACGGCAAACCTGACAAGATCTCTCCACCCAGCAAATTCATCCTGCCCAAACCTTCTGCCACACCCGCTAAGGCAGGCAACCCGACCGAAAGCACAAGCCATATCACATGCATGGAAAGTGTGATTTTCAAATACCGCCTGCCACCACTAGCGACTGGCACCGTCAGACACAGAACCTGACCGACCAGAAATGCCAAGCCTCCAACCAACGACCCCAAACCGGCTAATGCCACAAGAACAACCCCAGCAGGCAGAATCGAACTGCTTTGCGCAAGGAAGCCAGCAGAGCCCAACCCGATGACAAAAACTCCGATTCCACTCAACAGCACCAGACAGATTCCGTAGTAGCAGGTCAACAAGCCTGTACGAGTCGTTTTCAGACCCTGCTCAGCATGAACCGGCAAAGCCACTTGCTCCTCGGCCAGTAGTGATGCGGGCTGGTAAGGATTACCCGAAATATTCTCCTCACCTGACGTCAATGTCTCCGACGTCGAAGGACTTTGTGTCGCTACGTCAGCTGCGTGCTGCGTTCTTCTGCTTCCGGCGCTACCAGCTTTCATGTCTCTGGAATCCGCGTTCTGGGCATCTGGATCCTGAACATCATTGGTCCCATCCTCCTGCGCCGCTACATCGGTTGACTTGCCTGCAAGGATCGGCTGACTCGGGATAGACGAGGCTTCATCCAACAGCCCCTCCACAGCACTGGCTTGAACCCATGGACCGTCAACGTCTGCACGCACTTGGGTTTCGTTGCTGATTTGGCCGCTAGCCTCAAGTTCCCTGATTTCATCTTCGGTTATCGGTCCCGATATTCTGCCATTGCGGCGAAGATACCACTCTACCACGAGACAATTCTCCTTTAGTAACAAGAACTTCATCAGACGGTGACTTTCTGACAAGACATCAGCAGCGGGCACTCCAACACGATTTAGCCGTCAAACAAGTCACCGCCAAGGTCTGCACTGACAATAAGCACTCCGCTAATCGCAACGCACCGATAATCGCAACGCACCGATACTGGCAACGCACGGATAATCGCAACGCACGGATAATCGCAACGCACCGAACAGCCTTAACATACCGGAAAAATCCCACACGCACTGCCTTCACATCTGTATCGCAACGCGAAACAGGTCATTGCCTGAAGCGAACACCCTGTGAAGGGGAACCTGCCTTTTGTTGCACCCGCCTGAAATTTCATGTGCAGACCATGAGACCATTGCCTATACCCATGCGAGGGATTTTGAAGCAGGTTTGTTCATCAAACCTGTGATTGTGCATTGCTTTCCCTTTGCCAGACGGAATACTGATTCTCGAACATGGGTTTCCGCTTAAAGTGAATGAAGACCGCAGAACGCAACCAGAACATTGCAGAAAAGAAGAGATAAAAAGTGTCAATGCCACCCCGCATCACTGTTGTCGGCTCGATCAACATGGACCTCGTGGTTCGGTGCCAAGCACTTCCCAGTGCAGGGGAGACGATCATTGCGCAATCATCGAGCGAGTTTTGTGGCGGCAAAGGCGCGAACCAGGCTGTCGCAGCGTCGCTTGCGGGCGGTGACGTCACGATGATCGGGGCCGTGGGCGATGATGCATTTGCAACGCGTTTGATCCACAACTTGAAGAGGCACCAAGTTCATTGCGACCTGATCCAACAACAGACGGGAATTGCAAGTGGCCTCGCCGTGATTGCAGTCGATTCGAACGGCCAGAACTCGATCATGGTTGTACCGGGCGCAAATTCAGAACTTTCGCCGCAAATTGTCCGGTCGTCCGAAACGCAAATCAGGAAAGCCGACTGTTTGATGGTTCAACTGGAAACACCAATCGAATCAGTTCTGGAAGCAATCGACCTTGCTCGACGACATGATGTGCGTGTTATCCTTGATCCTGCACCTACTCCCACTGAAAGGCATCCTGCCCTGCTTCAGGTCGATCTGATCTGCCCCAATGAGACGGAAGCAGCGAACCTGACACAAATGCCGGTCACCAATGTGAACGAGGCCCGTGCAGCATCAAAAGCCCTGCAAGCCCTCGGCGCGAAAAATGTTGTCATCACGATGGGATCCCAAGGCGCAATCTTGCGTCAGGCAGATCACACAACTCATGTCCCACCGATTTCAGTCAAGGCGATTGACACAACCGCAGCGGGTGATGCATTTGCTGGTGCTTTAGCCGTTGCGTGGGCCCAGAATGATGATCTACTCGACGCCGTCAGGATCGCAAACGCAGCTGGTGCGATTGCCGCATCGCGTGCAGGAGCGCAATCGAGCCTCGCCAATCGAGAGGAAATTGAATCAGCAACATGAGTCCAGTCAAGGCCTTCAACGCAACGTGCAGTCACCCGCTATTTTCGCTAAGATGACGGTGTTTAACCAATGGCATGCGATCTTCCTGCTGGCATGCAAATACCGTCAGAGTGGCAATCAAAAATAGCGATTCAAGAGCGTGCGAAGATGCAAGCGTGAATCAGCCAAAGCCCAACAGGCAAACCTTCAACTGGCCGCAGACATCTTGGATCAGGTCGATCAACGACAGACAAGTTTTAATTTGAAACCACCCATCACGAACGACATGAATTATCAATCAAAGAAACTGCGCGGCTGCCTATTGATCATGGCCTGCACTCTTCTTGCCCCCCGTGCACATGCCGCAGAACGCCCCAACATCGTTTTCATCCTTGCTGACGATATGGGGTGGAACCAACCGGGTTTCAACGGTGGAAATCCTGCGTTGACGCCGAACATTGATCAGCTTGCAAGTGAAGGAATGCGTCTGAACGACTTTTATACACACAGTGTGTGCGCACCCACTCGGGCAGCTTTTCTCACGGGCCGGTACGCATTTCGTACATGGAGTGATTGGCGCTCAGAGGACTTCGGGAAACCGAGTTATCTGGCAAAACTGGGCCTGGAGTTGGCAGTGAATGAAAGGGGTGAACCAACGCGACGCATCCATGCATTGGACACGAACGAACGAACGATCGCCGAGGCGTTGGGAGATGCCGGTTACTTCACATCCCTGATCGGAAAGTGGCACCTTGGAGAATGGCTTCCGGAACATCTGCCCATGGGGCAGGGTTTCGATCACCAATACGGACACTACGCATGGGGCATTGACTACTACACTAAAACGATCGTCCATAATGCTCCTGCACGATTTGCCGTATACGACTGGCACCGCAACCAGAAACCTGTTCAGGAAGATGGCTACGCCACGGATCTGATTGCTGCAGAGGCCGTACGTATTCTCAAGTCCCGCAGTCGTAAAAAGCAACCGTTTTTCATGTACGTGGCTTTCAACGCGGTCCACGGGCCATTGAATCCTCCTCCAGGTTTTGAGGGTGACCCGAAAGACCCACTCGCGATAAGGCACGCGATGCTCAAGAGCCTCGACAGTGCCGTTGGCCGGATTACCAAAGCGATTGACCGGAATGGACTGCGAGACAACACGTTACTGGTTTTCACGAACGACAATGGCCCGGTGCTGGAAGAAATGAGCAAACCCTATCGGGGCACAAAGAACACAACATTCGAAGGAGGAGTACGTCAGCCTGCCATCATCCGTTGGCCCGGTCACACCAAGCCTGGCAAAACCAAAGACGGCCTGATGTTCATTTCAGACTTCTTCCCAACGTTCATCACCTTGGCTGATGGCAACCATCAGCAGAAACAGAAAATTGACGGGATCGACATGACGCCGATGCTCTTTGAGGGGAAGCCTAGCCCGCGCAAAGAGATCATATACGACGTTGCGGGCAGTGTGCGTGTTCCGACCATTCGAGTCGAAGACTTTAAGTTGATGGGAGACGCACTCTACAACGTTGCCTTGGATCCGTCCGAGCGATCAGATGTTGCGAGCCAACATCCCGACATCGTCAGAAAACTCCGAAATCGTCTTAATGCGGTTGGTAAAGAACGCCCACCACTAGGAGAGAAACCACTCCTGATGGATCCCCCCCTGCCTTATGTGTATGGATTAAATGAACAAGAACCGCTTCCACGCTGGCTGATCAACGCGGTTGACGAAATTCGAGCCACTCAACCCAAGACCTGGGCGCTAGGCGAAACGCCGTGGCCGAAGGCACCTGTTGGTGCCAACGCAAGCAAAATGGATGGCCTCAAGGACGAAAGTGAAGTCCGTAAGTAAACGACCTCGCAACAGTTCATCGGATAGGGTGACAATAAGGTACTGGTGCTAGAGAACTGAATACAGCAAGCAAATTTTTGGAGTACCGAAATTCGGCCCGCACGCTATCTGCATTGACCCCATGACTCATTATCGAATCCAATCATTTCCAAAAAAGACTACATTTCCGAATAGCCTGCTTGCTTGGCATAGCGTTGACAGAAGAGGCATATCTCAAGCAGTCGTTACTTTCGGTACAAACCGCAAAGCTCAACGCAATATCCTGACTTTCGGTCGGGATATTCTTCTACGCTCACGCCTAGCATCCGTGAGCGCACTATTTCTCTAAAGAGGGACAAAGGAACAACCCCACCATTCCAGATTGAGAAAATAGAATGTTTCGCTTACCGACCAAACCCAAGTCAACAGCCCGCAAAATGCCAGCGATGGCGAAAGCACTCGGTTTCCTTGCCCTTGTTGGCATGGTCATCAGTGGATTGGAAACAAGCGTTGAGGCTGCCGAGAACGATTTGGCAGATTTCGGCCTGGCAAATCTCGCACCCCTCGCAGCGGGAGAAGCAGAAGAAATTCAATGTCAGTCGTTGTTTACCGAACATTTCGGAATCAGTTTCATCTCAGGCATTCTCTACGACCCGAATACAGGCAGCTCGATCAAGGCCCACTCCATCGAGTTATCAAGTGCTTCTGACTTCGTGGCTGACTCGATCTCAGTTAATGACGTCGCGATCAGCCAAGTGAGCTGGGATCGGATTGCTGAAATCGATATCGCCTCAAGCATTGTCGATTTTCAAGCTTCCATGCGAGGCCTGATTCAGGCTACCGGTTTCGCACTCTCGACCTACTAATCACGTCTCCGGAAATTGCTCTGCACAGAAATAGAGGATTTTACAAGCGGCGAAAATGAGGAGCTAAGGTACCTGCATTCGTACGTCCAATTGCCCGCGCACCTGCACCATGGATATTGAAGTAGAATTCATTGACTGAAACGCTAATGTCTCCGAGCCCAACCGCGAGTTCAGAAAGGATCGTGCTGGTGTCAGAAGACCAACCTGAATCCTTGGAATCTTTCACTTGGTTAAATTGAGTCACATTAAAGTTCCAAATTGAGCCAGTATTCGGATCCAGCACTGTTGCTGTCAAACCAGCAGATCCTGTCGTTCGTGCTGTCACTGCACCCGCACCGCGGACAGTTTCCGCTTCTTCTGACGAAATTGACTCAAGCCCCTCTAATCCAAAGTCTTGGAAATCGTTTGCTCTCAGTTCAAGGGTAGCAACCAAAAGCACGAGCAAAGGCAGTAATGAGAATCGCATACTCAACATCCAATAAAAAGTCTGGGTTATCAAGAAAACATGCTCGGCACATGCGTCTAGGAATTGTTTTATCGATTT
This sequence comes from Rhodopirellula sp., assembly GCA_003513555.1. GTDB lineage: Bacteria > Planctomycetota > Planctomycetia > Pirellulales > Pirellulaceae > Rubripirellula. Next base: position 12,422 of record DOPG01000325.1, read on the forward strand.
CCTCACGCTAGTTCGAAATTACTGATTCGGCACCTTCCACCAGCGTTTTTGCATGAAACAAGTGCTCAGGCTATCCAGTTGTCACAGTCTTACTGATTATGTGTTCTGTGCTGAAACCACCATTTTCAACTCGGCTTGGCCGGCCAGCCTTGAGGAGTTTTGATAGCCTGCACATCTGCTATTGCCGGATAATTCACTACATTCCGCGCTTCTGCAATGCCGATACCCCCCTTGTGCGTTAATTCACTCGGGGGCTTCAGCTAAAGAAAACATGCAAATGCGAACGCCTCACCTCAGTAAAGGCTTCTACCTACTCGGAATTGCTTTGCTATCCATGTCTTTGATAGCATTGATTTTTTCGATCTCCGACGGAGAACGAACATCCGCGGCTCGTGTTTCCACACAGCCGTCAAGCAAACATGGTGACATAAACAAGAGACAACGCCATGACCGTGAGCCACTCAGAGACTCAGCAACAGGAAACATTCAACCGTCGGATTCTGAGCAGATAATAGTGGGGGGATTGGGAGAGTTGCCTGTGGCGAGTGGCACGAAAGTCACACCCCATGAGGGCGAAACAAATCCGGATAAGCATGTTGACGAGCGTGGAAAATCGAACCCGAGTCTGGATAAAGATGCCGAACTAGCGGGCTTGGATGAAGCTCCAGGCCGTACAATTCAAAAAGGTGAATTGCCCACCCTTCCAGCCGCTGATTCGGGTCCTTCCATCGGCGGCGCTGAGGAAACAACATTCTCGTCTGCTAGATCGGCTAAGGAAAACAATGAAGACCTGACACTCCGAGCAAGCATCCCCAACGTCGCAAAGAGCTCGAATCAGAGCCGTAGTGGCCAGATCGACCCCGCTAAGGTAAACGGCGAAAGGGCTCCAACATTAAACCAAGGGACCGGTGGTGAACAAGCTGAATCTGGTACCGTTGAACCAGGAGACGATCGCCAACGCGCAGGCAGGTCCTTTACTTTGGCAGACTTCGAACTCGATCGCCCTCCTTTTCGTTTCGCCATCGGCGAGCAACAGACCACCGCCGACCAGTCATTCGCTCTTGTATCCGATGCTCTAAGGCAGCAAACGCCTGACCAAGATCAAGCAACTGGCTTACCCCTTCCTTCATTTAATGAAGACCAAATTCCCAGTTTGTTCTCACCAGTGGTGATCACAGGCTTACCCGCACGAATGCAAAACGCATCGACAAGCGACTTGCCAAACTCAGAGCTCGTTAGAAAACAAGCACCATCAGACGTCGGCATACCTAGTTTTTCAGATCAAGCTACCTCACTCGCAGTAAATGAAAAACCAGAAAACATTTCAGAGTTCTCAGACGCAACAGTGATTCCCGAAAATGAATCGATGAAATCGCCTACTGGTTTGATTAATGGCAAGGAGTCGATCTATGAACCACTGGTGAGTCGTCCAGTAGAAGACTTACGTTCTCAAGCGAGTGCTCGCGATGGAGAAGTGCAACCCCGTCTGGCGATGCTACAGACACCATCCCCATCGAGCCCAACATCAGAACCTGCCAAAGAGCCGAAT
>DOPG01000325.1:14203-17413 GCA_003513555.1 Rhodopirellula sp.
AGAGCCGAATGAACCTCCGACTCCGGCACCCAAAAAGGAAGCGGAAGATGATGGAGAGCACATGATTAGCGAACTCGTAGGAGGTTGTTATGGCTGCTTCTCACGCGTTTTAGACAGTGGACTTTACGCATCCAACGAATTCACTTTTTTATCGACCTCGAGCATCGGTGATGTACGAATTGGTGTGACGGACATGTTGTCAAGCACGACCACTTCTGAATCAACCAAATCGGGGATCGGGTTTGGTAACCGTACCACTGTTGGAATACGCGGAGCATTTGCCGGCCTGAGAGCGACCTACTGGACTTTTGGTGCCAACGAGGAGGTCACGGATTACGGTGCAACTAACCAAGCCATGCCGAAATTTGTTTCCGCAAGTGGTGTTGATGCCGAAACGGTTGATCTTGAAATCACCCAGCCGTTTTGCATCTTCGGATGCCGGTTCGAGAGCAGCGTAGGCGCACGTTATGCCAACTATCGGGCCAACGATACTCTGGTCCTCGTAGACCAAATGCACAATTCACTTGAACTTACTGGAATTGCAAAGAGCAGTCGCGAAATCAACGGTGCCGGCCCCACGCTAGCGCTGGCCGGGCGGAAAAATTTAAGAATTGGCTTTTGGGGCCAACCAGGAGGTGAATTTCTACCTGATTTTGAGTGTGCTGAGTGTGGTTCAAGCAGTTGCCTTGGGGAATGTAATACCTGGCGAAGTTGCCATGGCTGCTTTCCGTGGAATATCTACTGGAATGGTCGAATCTCGTGGCTATGGGCGGACGAAAGCGGTGCCGCTTTGACCGAGGCATCTGTCTTTCAGCACGACGGAAACGCAAACATTGCAAGCGCCCGTTCGAGAGACAAGGCAGTCATCACTGATGATGCTGACTCATCCATTTACACGCTCAGCTTTCAGATTGGACTCGAATACTGCCGGCCGATTTTCTGTCGCTCGCAATGTGTCATTCGCGCAGGATTTGAATATCAGCATTGGGATCTCGGAAAGAACGTCGCTGAATCGCAATCCTTCGCCTTCCTCACCGACAACAGCAATTTCGGCGGGCGAGTTGATAGCATTGCACAGTCCTCCAAGAACTATGTGGATCTTGCAGGTTTCACGCTGATGCTGGGCCTGAATTACTGAGCAACTTGATTCTCGCCCCCAACACTCGCGGGTGCCTGAGCCCGCGAACATCAAACGCCAACCCAAAACGAGTGCTCGGCACTGGCCTCAGTCCAGTCGACGAAAAGCTAGCCGAGACAATCACACAGTCGATTCATGGGCAAAACGCTGTTTTTCTCGAAAAGAGCACCGTTTCGCCGGTTAAACCGCAACATCGATACGATTCAGCTCAGAATAGTGATAGTTAGAGCCGATTATCAAGATTGAGTAGGGATATCGTCTGTGAAATTCGGAGTACACACCGTGGCTGAGAACTGCATTGGCATTGATCTGGGAACCCTCTACACGACCGCAGCTGGTGGCAATGGAGCGAATTTTTGCCTCCCGAGTGAAGTGGGCTTCCCTCGCGATATTGTCGCTAAACATTTGATTGGTCAGCCCCATGTTCTTGGATCTGATATTACTGCCCACCGTAACTCATTGGATGTAATACGTCCTTTTGAGAAGAACGCGTTGAAGTACGCGATCAATGAACAGGAATGGCGTAACTTCCATCAGGAAAGTGCGTCGCTAGATCGCCGCGCGGCATCACTGATCCTGCAGAACGTTGTGGAATCGCTTGATTTACCGAACCCCGACGCTGTCCGATGCATTGCAGGTGTCCCTGCTGCAGCTTCCCCACATAGCCAGTTGCTGATTCTCGAGCTTGTTGAAGAGTTTGCTGAGTTCGCTGCGGTAGTTTCAGAACCTTTTGCGGTTGCGTACGGCATTGGCGCAGAAGCCAAGAATAGCGTTATCATTGATATTGGTGCTGGCACCGTCGACTACTGCTATTACTACGGCGCTCTTCCGAAGCAGGATGATCAATCGACCTTGGGGGTGGGTGGTGACCATGTTGATGAAGAGTTGCGTAATCAAATCCACGCCGAATTTCCCTCATCCAAGGTCTCCATGCAGCTTGCGCGAAGGCTGAAGGAGAGATTCGGTTCAGTGGGAGCAGGCCCTCGATCAGCGATCGTGGAAATACCCACCAAGTCTGGTGACATCCAAGAATTTGACCTTACCAACGTCATCCGAGACGTTTGCCTAAATTTTGCTTCGAAAATAACAAACGCACTTCTTGAACATTTATCAGCGATCACTTGCGATGACTTCGTCATTACGAAATCACGGATCCTGCTGGCTGGTGGTGGGAGTCAGCTCTCTGGGTTGGATGAATACATCGAGAAAACGCTCAGTCTTAGCGGCCGTTTTGAAGTCCATCGCGTTAATGATTGTAGGTTCGCTGGAGCCCTGGGGGCACTCAAACTAGCACGAGAGCTTCAAACAGAGGACTGGGAACTCTTGCGTCAGCAAGAAAATCCTGACGCCAAAGACGGCGAGAACAGGTCCGACGCAGCTTAATTCAACAGACGTAATTCGCAGTGACATAGCGACGAGTACAGCCACATAGCTGTGCCTGAAAGAGCAGAAAAGTGATATCGATCAAACGGAAACGAATAGCTAAGACGAATAACTGGAAGCAGTGCTGCCAGTGCGCTGCTGTTTGTTTATTGCTTTCATTGCTGATGAATGCTTCAACGGTATCGGTGAGTGCGGCTGATACTGAACTGCCAGCGTTTCCAAATACTGAACTGGCAATCTATCAGGATACGGAAATTCCATCTGCGACCAATAACAACATCCTGAGCCTTAATGATGATCAGCTTCGTTACCTCAAATATTTTCTCGCAGGCGGCATACTTACACTGCTAATCGTGCTCATTTGCGGACTCATGAGATCCTCTTCGACGGTACCAGCGGTCCAATCACACTATTATCCCTACCCGCCACCGCCGCAACATTTCATGTCTTCTCCTCCACCCTACAGCTATCCCCCTGCACCACCGACGGCGTTACAACCACCGAACTCCGAAGCGGCAGTGGAAACAGGTCCTACAAATACACCTTGTCCTCCCATGCCGCACAGTATGTATTACCCCTCGATCCCACTTAATTTGAGCATGCCTGTCGCTTGGCCGTCTCCTGCCTACGCTGCACCAACTGCACTTGCAGAAACAGCCAACCAAGCACAAGCACCAGCACCAGCAGCA
>DOPG01000325.1:17646-20956 GCA_003513555.1 Rhodopirellula sp.
CACCAGCAGCACAAGCACCAGCAGCTACACCGACAAGCTCGAAGTCAGTGGACGACATGCTACGTACCGACGCGCCAATCCGGACTCGAACCGACACACAGGCTGCTGCAGAAAGTGAAGCACGTTCACCGAATGCACCGAGGTCTCAACGCACCGATCAAACCAAAACTCTTCATGCTGATTCGGCAATTCACCCCACTGATGCGATCGAGGCGAAGGACAAACAAAGCTCCAAGCCTAATCTCTCACCGATCCTAAGCGAGATTCTGCAACATACTCAATCCCTGAAAAAATTGACCTAAGTAAGCTTGTTCCTAAGCGGAGGAATCCAACCTAGATACCCAAAGCAACGCAACGCCGAACACGACAGGTGTCTCTTTGTCTGGTCGTTGCGCAGACCTACACCAAAACTTCTGTGAAGTCCTTACCTCAAACTTAGGACCGAGTAAAAAAGGGATTCGAGCACTCCTAACGATTCACCAACACCATGCACAATCAAGTAATCCTAGCAGCTATCGGCAGTTTCGCTGCTGCAACGATTGCAGTGCTTCTGGTTAGTGAGACGACCGCTCCAGACAGTGCATTCCACCACAGTGGAACGCCCAAAGTTTCGGTTGCAGCCAAAGACACCAAGCAAAAAGTCGGTGACACTGGAAGAGCGCAACGACCTAAGTTACCCCCTTCTCTTGATCAAAACAGACTTGCAGGCAGCAAGAAACACGGAGAGCTATTGCTTTTGCCTGAGCTTAAAAATCGGATCAAGGAATCCGATTCAGTGATATTGGACAATCAAACGCCAGCAACCACCACAGGCGTTAAGCAGGAGCAGCCAAACGAAAATTTGGTTGGCAACGAAACTCCGCTGACTTCATTTCCTGCGACTGCATTCTCGCTTCAAGCAGTCGAAGCAGATACAGCACAGCCATCGCCTGGGAACAAGGAAGCAAGTTCACAAGACAGCACTGCGCCCCTTGATTTAATGAAGAGACATGAGGCAAGTCGTCAAGAGACTGATACCTTAATGCAAGGAAACATCGCATTCGGCATTGATAAAAATTCGCCACTGGCGCACCTCCAATCCCAGACGAATTTTCAGCCCACTCCCACCCTTGCGTTTACAAAAGGCCTGGAAGATCCTGCTTATAGCACTTCTAGCTTTCGAATGCGTTCATCTCAGACTCAGGCACAATTTGTGCAAAGCGGCGGCCCTCAGGGACCGGGAACTTCTGGAACCGGTGAAAATGAAAACTCGCAAGAAGCAGAAACCCTTGGCGTTCCTCCGCCGGAGGAAAAACCCGCATTCCTGCGTGAACGCTCAATCTTACTCCCTCCTGGACAATACCAGTTTGAATATGGTGTACGTTACGGCGTAGACGCCAGCACGTTTCCAGTGGCTGGCGTTTTGCAAACAGAATCAAATCAGGTTCAAATTGCGAATGCGAACCAAAAACGCCGACTGCTCACCACTCCCATGGAACTAAGAATTGGAGTGAGCAAAAACCTGCAAGCATTTCTCAGCATGCCAATCGGTTGGTCATCCCAAAGCCTATCCGTCGGCAATGTGCAACAGGACAACGACAACATTGGCATTGGTGACATGGGGTTCGGCTTGACTCGTGTACTCTGGGCGCCCAAGAAAAAGAAGCTTCGAATTCTGGGATTCATGCAAAGCTCTGCACCCACCGGTGACTCCAACATCGCATTAACACAACAGGCGAGGGAAGCATCGCTGGGCGCAGGCTACTGGACACTCACAAGTGGACTTAACGTGACCGAAACCTACGACCCATTGGTTCTGTTCAGCAGCGTTGGTTTCACCTACACGTTTGCAACAAGGTTGGACACTGGCGAGAAACTCAATGCGGGAAACACACTATTTTATCAAACGGGTATCGGTTACTCAATCAACTCCAACATTACGGTCAGCGCCTCGTTTTCAGGAGCGTCTACAGGTAAAGCTGAACTCAATGGCGTGGTTTCCGGCGGCACCCGAACCGAACCATTCACTTTGCGTTTTGCCGGAACGATCTCGGAGCCAAAAGAGAAGGGCAAGCCCAGGCTATCTCGGACGAGAGAACCATTTCTTCGATTCGGCTTAACCAGTTTGGCAAATGATGTTGAATTTGGCATGCGCTGGACCTACTAGGAAGAAATGGAACGCAATCAGATGAATCGCAAGCATTCCTTCTTCCATCGTCGCCCAGAGGGGAAATCCTGCCGCATCTCGACCTATTGCCTGCAGTTCGCAGCAGTTGGCTTTGTGGCCTTATTCCTGACGAATCACAGTCATCAAGTCTGCGCACAGACAACTGCCAGAGAATTGAATCAAAAACGTTTTGGATCACAAGCACCAGTCCGTGATGAACTTGTTAAGTCGCAGATGTACGTCAAAAATGCTAGGCAAATACGCAATGAAAGTATTGTCATGCAGCAACGCGACTTTTCCTGCGGTGCAGCGGCGCTAGCGACCATCCTGAATTACTACTGGGAAGAGAATGTTTCCGAGACAGCGTTACTTGTGCTCGTAGCAAAGTTGCTAACCAAGGAAGAACTACGAGATCGCGTGGCAAATGGCCTGAGTTTGATGGACCTGAAACGTGTTGCACAAGCAGGTGGCTACACGGCGATCGTGGGTAAGTTCTCGATTGAGCGTCTAGGCGAGTCAAAACTCCCACTTATCGTTGCGATCACAGTGAATGAATACGACCACTTTGTGGTTTACCGCGGGCGTGATGAAAATTTCATTTACTTGGCTGATCCCATTCGCGGCAAACTGCGTGTTCCCGTAGAGACATTTGTAGAACAATGGCAAAAGAACGCGATCCTTGCAGTTATCAAACCCAAAACCAAACCAAATCAGCAGAGCCCACTTCTGGTCCAACCGACAGATAGGGATCCAGCAAAATCAAATTCGGTTTTTTTGCGCACTTTCCTGACAGGTCGAGTGAACCCATGAGCATCATCATCCTGTGGTGCCTTGACTTGTTTTATTCGTTTTGTTTTTCCATGAACCTAAATTTCGTTCAACCAAGAGCCATGTCAAATACTCTTCGCATCGCGGTTGCATTCACCTTATTACTGTGCCTATCAACAACCAGCCAAGCCGCCGAGTTACTGGTGTTGCCAGGAAGCCTACAGATACCAACGTCGTCCGATGAGACTGCAAGACGAGATTTGGGCAGATCTTCACGAGGACCAGCAGAACAAGCGAGAATTCTCGACGGGCTGATCACCACGGCAGCAACAACCCTCCAAAATCCATCTCCGCCTGTTGGCAATGGGGTCCTTGCACCACCACAAACACCACCAC
>DOPG01000325.1:21253-24166 GCA_003513555.1 Rhodopirellula sp.
CACAAACACAAACACCACCACTGCTGAGGTCACCCGAGAATGAACTACCGGAGCCCAAAGTTCAAGCAATCACGCCACCACGTGCACTGAATCCTGCAACGCCCGCAATGCCGCCAGTGAATCCATCGATTGGTGAACCCGCTGAGGAGATTCCCGTCGAGGAGATTCCGGCCACCACTTCCCCCAATGCCGAGACTGTGCCGGAAATCATTTACGCACCATCAGTCTCTGGATCAGCCTACAAAGAACCTCTTCCGCGACATCGTCGCCTTCTGCAAGCATGTGGCACTTTCTGCAAGCCCCTCCGTCCAATCAATCTCTTTGACTCAGGGTTGATCTTCGCAACGGAATCGACGTTTCTCTCCGCCAGTACCCTTGGCACAACGCGAGTTTCGACAACGGACCTACTAGCCGGTACCACAAACTCGCGGGAAGTGGAAAGCGGATTCGGCTTCGGTCAAAGAGTCATGCTAGGCCTACAGAGTAACGTCTTCGGCCTTGAAGTCATTTACTGGAACTTCGCGGATGAAGGCTTTGAGAGTGGTGCCTGGAAAAACAATTCGCATACTCCCCAGTTTAGCTTGGGGCGTCGTCTTGACATTGAGACCCTCGATTTGGGTATTACCCAACGCTTTTGCCTTGGTGGATGTCGGATCAAAACCGCACTTGGACTGAGAATGCTCGAGTTCAGGGCAAGCGAACAGGCACATGCAATGCGGACCTATCATCAAAACATCATGGAGGTCTCATCAGCAGCCATCCTCAAACGTGATGTGGACGCGATCGGTCCAACGCTGGCAATCAGTGGCCGGCATCCAGCCTGGCCACGTGGTTGCGAATGTGGCCCGACTTGCAGCCCTGATTGCTTTGTGTTGAACGAAAGATTCAGGTGCAACCTTTACTGGGATACTCGGGTATCGTGGTTATGGGCAGACCAATCGACCTCTGCTATGACAGAGGCAGTCGCAGCGACCTCAACTCCGGGTAATCCAGCGGTCGCGCGTTCGCAGGATGCCGCAATCACTACCACGGACGAGTCCGATTTGCAAATGCACTTTGGCTTGCAAACAGGAGTCGAATTCTGCAAACGCATTGGTTGTCGCTCGACCTGCATACTGCGATGTGGATTTGAATATCAATACTTTGAGGTTGGACGGGACTATACAGCATCAACATCGAACGCGTTCCTCACTGACGGTTCTACATTTGGTGCCCAAACGACCGCCCTTGCAGAAAACAGCAACACCGATGTTCATATGTTTGGGATTTCATTTCTAGCTGGTGTGAATTTCTAAAAAGCAACCTCGGGGCAGCCGCTCCCAACATCGAAAGAGGCAAGCTGCGCAGTGCAAGTGCCGGTGTCGTTACCGGCGGTTCAGCGGCCGGTAGATCTTGTCATCACTTCGAACTTCTCCTCGCCCGTCTTCAGCAAGAATCAAGAGGCATGAGATGAGAAACACGTTATTTCCGGTCACTGCCGAGACCAAATGGTCGAAGTCATGATTCGTGAATTGACATTTGTTGCGAATACCAAAAATCATTTGGTTATCGATCACTGATACTCAGCGAGCCAAGACTAAATCGCCGGCTGACCAGCAAAAAAAAAAACAGTCCGCCACATAATGGCGAACTGCTTTGTTTACTAAGTATCTACACAGCCGTGCGTGTCATCCCGCAACACCAACTATTGAGTTGTGTCGTAACTCAAGCCTGCCCCGAGTCCCTCAGTGTCAGCGACCGCTGCTGGGTCATCACTTGCTCGTAGAAGGATGGTCGATCCATCGGCCAACGGAAGTGGCAGTGACGGATGAGCATAGGGCCCCTTGCCCTTCGCAATTCTTGGGTCGGTCAACCTCTCCATCATCTTGATAACCAACCGTCGCTCACGTTTGCTCGCATCGAGCTTTCGGACCTGACTGCTTAATTCATCGAGGTCGTGATTTCCCCCTCGGATGTAGAAGTCGAGCATGTCCGGGATCGTCATCTCGCTTCCATCGTGGAAGTAAGGTGCTGTCAGCGGAAGATTGAAGAGGTGACTGGATTTGAAATATCCAACATCCGGATCTGCCTCGTCATTCGGCACAGTAGAAGCGAGATTGAGGTCAGCGACCGTCACCCCCGGATCCTCTGCAAGAGGAGCCACTCCGGTTACTGCGAATGGGCGACGCCCAAGATCATTGGTAACGGCGTGGCTTCTACCATCCTCGTAGTGACATTTGTCGCATCGCAACTCCTTGAACGCTCTCTTCATCTTACGACTAGGCTTTTTGGCCGGCACGGTGGTGAGAGTTTGCTCGTAAGCTTGGATAGCTAGTCCGAAGAAGAGGGCAAAGTTAGCTTCGGTGATCGTGCAGGGACACTCCTCCACAACGCCGGGAGAGACGCACACGCGAGCGGTCACGGTCGTCTCCGCAGATGAAACAAACTCTGCCAGCGGCCCGTCTCCGAACGCCTGTTGGACAAGGTCGATGTACCCTCCCGGCTTGTTCAAGCCGCGGGCTTCGAACTCGTCTACGATGTCACCACTTTGAAGACACAATGGTATGACATGGCAAAGTTTGAAACCGACCTCTGCAAACGTCCGCCCGCTAGCCGCCATCTCCACATCGCTGTTGGGAGGGCCGACCGCTTGCGATGCTTGGGAAGACTCGCCGATTGACACGCTCTTGAGTCCGCCGTTGGACGAGAAGAGCTCCGCCCTTTCCTCTCCGGATGGATCGATCCCGTTAAAAATGAAGTTCGCTCTTCCATCCCAGAAATTGTGGACGCTGTTCGAGTCTACCGAAGGTGGAGCTTGTCGGTCGGTGATCATCAGATTGCCGTTGAGCGTGCAGTCGTCCCCAGGTTGTGCACATAGGCCCCCGGGCGCGTTCACATCATTAGTCACCGCGATTCCGTTGAAATCGGCAAACT